>NZ_JBEXLM010000002.1:44758-308397 GCF_040609975.1 Micromonospora sp. NPDC004551
CCAGGTCGTCAGGCCCGGCAGGACTGACGGGGTACGACCCGCGCCGCCGGTCCAGGTCGTCAGGCCCGGCAGGACTGACGGGGTACGACCCGCGCTGCCGGTCCAGGTCGTCAGGCCCGGCAGGACTGACGGGGTACGACCCGCGCCGCCGGTCCAGGTCGTCGGGTCCCGCGGGGTAGGTGGCGCGCCGCCGGTCGAGGTCGTCGGATCCGGCGGGGCTGACGGGATACGCGCCGCGCCGCCGGTCCATGTCGGCCGGCCCGGCCGGGCTGACCGGGTATGCGTCCTCGCCACCGGGCGCCGGGCTGACCGGGTGCACCTCGGCCCGGCCGACCACGGCCCGGCCACGGGGCGCGGGCGGGGTCAGGTACTCGAGGCCGATGTCGCCCGGATAGCGCTGCCCCGGGAACTGCGGGTGCCACTCGTGGGTGGGTTCGGCCGCCCAGGAGGGCTCGGCCGGCTCGCGCCAGCGGTCCCAGCCGCTCATCGGGAGACCCTGTCGCCGCCCGCGCGGCGCGGCCCCGGGGCCGGCTCGCGTCGCTCGCTCACGGCGATGTCACCTCGTTGGAAATTGTCGCGCTGGGCACCCCGTCGTGCCGGTAGAGTCGCCCGGTCCAGCACGTCGTGGCTGCGGATGGAGGGTAACGGCGTGGGCTCTGTCACCGCCACTGTGGCACCGCCCACGGAGCCAAACGTTACCCGATGGTTTCGGACATTCGGCGCGATAGCCGCCTCGGGCTTCCGGCGGCACGCCACCTACCGGCAGGCCGCCGTGGCGGGGGTGGTGACCAACACCGTCTTCGGGTTCCTGCGCTGCTACATCTTCCTGGCGGTGGCGGGCGCGGCCGGCACGGTGGCCGGCTACGACCGGGCCCAGCTCGGCACCTTCGTGTGGGCGGGGCAGGGGCTGCTCGCGGTGATCGCGATCTGGGGCTGGACCGAGCTGGCCGACCGGATCCGGACCGGCGAGGTGGCCGCCGACCTGCTCCGCCCGGTGCACCCGGTGACCAGCTACCTCGCCACCGACCTGGGCCGGGCCGGGTTCGCCTCGCTGGCCCGGCTGCTGCCGCCGGTGGTGATCGGCCCGTTCTTCTTCGACGTCTACCTGCCCCGGCACTGGGCCACCCTGCCGCTCTTCGGGCTCTCCGTGCTGCTCGCCGTGGTGGTCTGCTTCGGCTGCCGCTACCTGGTCAACGCCAGTGCGTACTGGTTGCAGGACGTCCGCGGGCCGATGATCCTCTGGACGCTCGGCTCCGGCGTGCTGGCCGGCCTCTACTTCCCGCTCGGTTTCCTCCCGGGCTGGCTGGAGGCCACGCTGCGGTACGCCACCCCGTTCCCCAGCCTGTTGCAGGTCCCGCTCGACGTGCTGGTCGAGCGGGAGCCCATGCCGACCGAGCTTGGCCTGGTCGGGCTCCAGGTCGCCTGGGCGGTGCTGCTGCTGGCGCTGTGCCGGCTGGTGCAGCGCCGGGCCGAGCACCGGCTGGTGGTGCAGGGTGGCTGAGCCGGCGACGCCGGGCGGGGCCTGGCGGGCGTACCGGGCGCTGCTCGGGGCGCAGGCCCGGTCGCAGTCGGCGTACCGGACCTCGTTCGTGGTGGACCTGGTCGGCAACATGGGCGCCACCGTGTTCGACGTCATGACCGTGCTGGTGCTCTTCGGGGTCACCCGGGAGCTGGGCGGGTTCACGCTCCGCGAGACGCTGGTGGTCGTCGGGCTGTCGTCGTCCGCGTTCGCCACCGCCGACCTGCTGGTCGGCAACATCGAGCGGCTGCCCCGGTACGTCCGCACCGGCCTCTTCGACGCCGTGCTGGTCCGGCCGCTGGCCGCGCTGCCCCAGCTGCTGCTGATGGACCTGCCGCTGCGCAAGGTCTCCCGGGCGGTCTTCGGGCTGGCCGTGCTGGTGTTCGCGCTCGCCTCGGCCGGCATCGACTGGACGCCGGGCCGGGTGGCGCTCGCGCTGGTCGCCCCGCCGGCCGCCGTGGTCTTCTTCGCCTCGGTCTTCGTCACCACCGCGACGGTGTCGTTCTACTGGATCGACTCGGGCGAGCTGGCCAACTCGGTCACCTACGGCGGGCGCGACTTCACCTCGTACCCGATCACCGTCTACGGCGGCTGGTTCCGCGCGCTGTTCGCGTACGGGATGGGTTTCGCCTTCGTCAGCTACCACCCGGCGCTGGCGCTGCTGGGCCGGGCCGACCCGCTGGGCCTGCCGGCCTGGGTGGGCTGGGCCGCGCCCGGCGTGGCGCTGGTCGCCGCGGCCGTCGCCGCCGTGGCCTGGCGCGTCGGGATCCGCCACTACCGGAGTACGGGGTCATGAGCGTCATCGAGATGGACGGGCTGCGCAAGGACTTCACCGTCCGGGTGAAGGCCGGGCGGCTGCGCCGGGAGAAGCGCACGGTCACGGCGGTCGACGGGGTGGACCTGCGGGTGGAGCGGGGCGAGATGCTCGGCTACATCGGCCCGAACGGCGCCGGCAAGTCGACCACGCTGAAGATGCTCACCGGTGTGCTGATGCCCTCGGCGGGCCGGGCTCGAGTCTGCGGGCTGCGGCCGGTGACCGACCGGACCCGGCTGGCGCTGCGCATCGGGGTGGTCTTCGGGCAGCGTTCGCAGCTCTGGTGGGACCTGCCGCTGCGGGACTCGTTCGCGCTGCTGCGGCACGTCTACCGGGTGCCGGCCGCCGAGCACGCGGCCCGGCTGGCCCGCTGCCGGAGCCTGCTCGACCTCGACGAGTTCCTGGACACCCCGGTCCGGCAGCTCTCCCTGGGCCAGCGGATGCGCGGCGAGCTGACCGCCGCCCTGCTGCACGGCCCCGAGGTGCTGTTCCTGGACGAACCGACCATCGGGCTGGACGTGGTCAGCAAGCAGGCGGTCCGCGGCTTCCTGGCGGAGCTGGGCCGGGCCGGCGACACCACCCTCGTGCTCACCACCCACGACCTGGCCGACATCGAACGGCTCTGCCGGCGGCTGGTGGTGATCGACCACGGGCGGGTGGTGCACGACGGCTCGATCGCCGCCCTGCACAGCCGGTACGGCTCCCGCCGGATGGTGGTCGCCGAGCTGGACGCGGCGCTGCCCACCCCGCCGGTGCTACCCGGCGCGCCGGTGCAGCGGGTCGAGGCGGACGGGCGCCGGCTGGTCTTCGCGCTGGAGTCGGCGAGCGTCGCCGAGGTGGTGGCCGGGCTGGCCGGTCTGGCCACCCTGCGGGACATCTCGATCGTGGAGCCGGACATCGAGGAGGTCGTGGCCCGGCTCTACCGCGCCCCGGCCGGGGTGGGTTGAGCGCCCGCGCTCACGGGTGCTCCATCACGAGCACGGCGAAGGTGCCAGGAGCCAGCGCCTCGTACCGGTGCGGGATGTCGCCGGGGAACGTGGCGTAGTCGCCCGGTCCCAGCTCGACCGGGTCGGTCTCGGGGCCGACGCGCATCCGCCCGGCCGCGACCACGACGTGCTCGACGCTGCGCGGGGTGTGCGCCTCGGCGACCCGTACCGCCCCGGGCTCCAGCTCCATGACGTAGACGTCGCGCCGTGTGTGCGGCGCGCCGGCGGCGAGCAGGGTGGCCGAGAAGTCGGCGTGCTCGGAGCGGATCCGGGGACCCTCGCCGGCCCGGACCACCCGCACGGCGGCCACGGGCGGTTCGACCAGGCGGCTGAACGGCACGCCCAGCGCCACCCCGAGGGCCCAGAGGGTCTCCACGCTCGGATTGCCGGCCCCGGACTCCAGTTGCGACAGGGTGGACTTGGCGATGCCGGCACGGCGGGCCAGCTCGGTCAGCGACAGGCCCGCCCGGTCGCGCTCGCGGCGCAGGGCGGCCGCGATGGTGGCGAGCGGGGGAGCGGGTTCTGTCGCCATTGTTCGCTCCATCGGTCTGTTTGTTCGGTTTGACGAACGCGGGTATTCGTGTTCAGGATAATGGACATGCGTACGGCATATCGAACGGGCGACGGCCGGATCCTCAGGGACGTCGCCGCCATCGGCGCGGCGATGCTCGCCGTGGGCGCCTCGTTCGGCGCCGTGGCGGTGGCCGCCGACCTGCCCGCGTGGGCCACCCTGGCCATGTCGGTGCTGCTCTACGCCGGTGGCGCCCAGTTCATGGCCGTGGGCCTCATCGCGGCCGGCAGCCCGCTCGCCGCGGTCCTCGCCGGCCTGCTGCTCAACGCCCGGCACCTGCCGTTCGGTCTGGCCCTCGGCGGCGCCCTGGGCGCGCGGCGCTGGCAACGGCTGCTCGGCAGCCATCTGATGACCGACGAGGCGACCGCGTTCGCGCTGGCCCGCCCGGCCGGTCCCGGGCGGCGGCGGGCGTTCTGGCTCGCCGGGGTGCTGCTCTTCCTCGCCTGGAACGCCGGCACGGCGCTCGGCGTGCTGGCCGGCGGCGCGGCCGGCGACCCGGGCGCCCTGGGGCTCGACGCCGCCTTCCCGGCCGGGCTGGCGGCCCTGCTCCTGCCGAGCCTGCGCGACCGGGAGACCCGCCGGGTGGCGCTCACCGGCGCCGGGCTGGCCGTGCTGGCCACCCCGCTGCTGCCGGCCGGGCTGCCGGTGCTGCTCGCCCTCGCCGCGCTGGTCCTGCCGGTGTGGAGCCGCCGCCGGTCGGCCGCCGCGCCGGACGGCTCCCGGCTCGCCCTGGACGGCTTCCGGCTCGCCGCGGACGGATCCCGGGCCGCACCGGGCGGTCCGGAAGCCGCGCCGGACGATCCCGTCGGCCGTCCGGCGGGCGACGAGGCGGGACGGGTCGTACGGGCCGGGGAGGCGTCGTGCTGATCGTGGTGATCCTCGCCCTGGCCGCCGGCACCTACGGCTTCCGCGTCGCCGGGGTGCTGCTGCGTGACCGGCTGGAACTGCCCGAGTGGTCCCGTCACCTGCTGCCGGTCGCGGCCGCCGCGCTGCTGGCCGCGCTCGCCGCCACGGCGGCGCTGACCGAGGCCGGCGGCTTCGCCGGTTACGCCCGGCCCGCGGGCGTGCTCGTCGGCCTGCTGCTCGCCGGGCGCCGGGCGCCCTTCGTGCTGGTCGTGGTCGCGGCGGCCGGCACCACCGCGCTGCTGCGCCTGCTCGGGGTGGCCTGACGACGACACCGGCCCCTCCCCGCCAGGGCGGAGAGGGGCCGGCGACGGACGGGCTTGGTCAGATCTTGTCGCCGATGTTGACCCGCGGCGCCGGGGCACGCATCTTGCGGAACGTGATCGACCGCATGATCGCGTAGAAGTAGAGCGAGCCGAGCCGCTCGGTGCTCTTCGGGTAGCGCTCGCGGACCAGCTTCTTGATCTTCCGCGAGATCAGCACCGAGTCGATCACCACACCGAGCGCCAGCGCGCCCCACAGCAGGTTCGACAGCAGCCGGACGATCGGCGGCATGGCCTGGTTGGAGCCGAGCAGCACGATCAGCGCGCCGCCGAAGAACCAGGTGCCCACCGTGCGCCGGGAGTCGACCACGTTGCGGGCCAGCAGCCGCTCGGGGCCCCGGTCGCGCGGGCCGCCCTCGCGGCGGAACTCGGCCGCCGACTCGGCGCGCGCCACGCGGCGCTGCTCCCGGGCCTCCTCCTTCGTCAGCGGCTTCGCGGGCCCGGCGACGCGCCGGCCGGCGGCTGGGCGCTTCGGGGTTTCGCGCCCCTTGGCGGGCGTGTAGCCCCGGGAACGGGCAGCGGCGGACGCCTCGTCGGTCGTCACCGGGGTGACGGACTCCTCGACCAGGTCGGTGGGCTTACGGCGAAACAGCGACGGCACGCGGCAAGGGTAGCCAAACAGCCGCGCCCGGTGCACATCGCGGTGCACCGGGCGCGGGTGTGACGTTGTCAGGGGCGCTCGACGTGCGCGCCCAGGTCGGCCAGCTTGGCCTCGAAGTCCTCGTAGCCCCGGTTGATGAGGTCGACGCCGTAGACCCGGGAGGTGCCCTCGGCGGCCAGCGCCGCGATGAGGTGGCTGAAACCGGCCCGCAGGTCCGGGATGACCAGGTCGGCCGCGTGCAGCTTGCTCGGGCCGGCGATCACCGCGGAGTGCTTGAAGTTGCGCCGGCCGAAGCGGCACGGGGTGCCGCCCAGGCAGTCCCGGTAGACCTGGATGTTGGCGCCCATCGAGTTCAGCGCCTCGGTGTAGCCGAGCCGCTGCTCGTAGACCGTCTCGTGGACGATCGACAGGCCGCGGGCCTGGGTGAGCGCCACCACGAGCGGCTGCTGCCAGTCGGTCATGAAGCCCGGGTGCACGTCGGTCTCCAGCGCCACCGCGTTCAACTCGCCGCCCGGGTGCCAGAACCGGATGCCGCCCTCCTGGCCCGGCCGGCCGCCGCGCGGCGGGCGGAGGTCGGTCACCTCGTACTCGCCGCCGACCGAGCGGAAGAGGTTCAGGAAGGTCATCATGTCGGCCTGCTGGGCGCCGAGCACCTCGACGTGACCCCGGGTGGCCAGCGCGGCGGCCGCCCAGCTCGCCGCCTCGATGCGGTCCGGGATCGGGCGGTGGGTGTAGCCGCTGAGCCGCTTCACCCCCTGGATCTCGATCACCCGGTCGGTGTGCACCTTGATGATCGCGCCCATCTTCTGGAGCACACAGATCAGGTCGATGATCTCGGGCTCGACCGCCGCGTTGCGCAGCTCCGTGACGCCCTCGGCCATCACCGCGGTGAGCAGCACCTGCTCGGTGGCGCCCACGCTCGGGTACGGGAGGGCGAACTTCGTGCCGTGCAGCCCGTTCGGCGCGGAGAGGTGCAGCCCCTCCGGGGTCTTGTCCACGGTCGCGCCGAACTCGCGCAGCGCCTGGAGGTGGAAGTCGATCGGGCGCGGCCCGATGTGGCAGCCGCCCAGGTCGGGGATGAACGCGTGGCCGAGCCGGTGCAGCAGCGGGCCGCAGAACAGGATCGGGATGCGGCTGGAACCGGCGTGGACGTTGATCTGGTCGGTGCTGGCGCTCTCGACGTTGGACGGGTCGAAGACCAGCTCGCCGTCCTCCTCGCCGTCGCTGACCTTGACGCCGTGCAGGCCGAGCAGCCCGCGGACGACCTCCACGTCGCGGATCCGCGGCACGTCGAACAGCCGGCTGGGGGTGTCGCCCAGCAGGGCGGCGACCATCGCCTTGGACACGAGGTTCTTCGCGCCGCGCACGCGGATCCGCCCTTCGAGCGGAGTGCCTCCGTGTACGACCAGGACGTCGTCGGTCAACGCAACCTCCAGCGCGTTGGTGCTGCCGTGTAGATGAGTCAGGTGCACGATCTGCATCGCTACCCGAATGGCGGTCCGGTCAAAACGGTCCGCGTGCATCGTCGCCCCGGCAGCATAGCCCTCCGTGACGAGAATGGAATCGGTCACATCACCAGCGAGGGCACGAACCGGGGATTCCGGTGCGTTTCCGTACCAGTGATGTGACCGAGGGTGATCAGGCGCCCGGGAGGGCGAGCATCTGGTCCAGCGCGGTCCGCGCGTGCCCGGCGGTGTCCGGGTCCACGGTGATCTGGTTGACCACCCGGCCGGCGGCCAGCTCCTCCAGTGCCCAGACCAGGTGCGGCAGGTCGATCCGGTTCATCGTCGAGCAGTAGCAGACCGCCCGGTCGAGGAACATGATCTGCTTGTCGGGGTGAGCCAGCGCCAGCCGGCGGACCAGGTTCAGCTCGGTGCCGACCGCCCACGCCGAGCCGGCCGGGGCCGCCTCGATGGTCTTGATGATGTATTCGGTCGAACCCACCTGGTCGGCGGCCGTGACGACCTCGTGCCGGCACTCCGGGTGGACCAGCACATTGACCCCCGGCACCCGCTCGCGCACGTCGTTGACGCTGTCGAGGGTGAACCGGCCGTGCACCGAGCAGTGCCCGCGCCACAGGATCATCTTCGCGTCGCGCAGCTGCTCCGGGGTCAGCCCGCCGCCCGGCTTGTGCGGGTCGTAGAGCACGCAGTCGTCGAGCGAGAAGCCCATCTCCAGGACGGCGGTGTTGCGGCCCAGGTGCTGGTCGGGGAGGAAGAGCACCTTCTGCCCCTGCGCGTACGCCCAGTCCAGCGCCCGCTTCGCGTTGGACGAGGTGCACACCACGCCGCCGTGCCGGCCCACGAAGCCCTTGATGTCCGCCGAGGAGTTCATGTAGGTCACCGGGACGGTGTCCGCGGCGATGCCCAGCTCGGTCAGCACGTCCCAGGCGGTCTCGACCTGCGACAGCACCGCCATGTCGGCCATCGAGCAGCCGGCGGCGAGGTCGGGCAGGATCACCTTCTGGCGGTCCGAGGTGAGGATGTCGGCGCTCTCGGCCATGAAGTGCACGCCGCAGAAGACGATGTACTCCGCGTCGGGGCGGGCCGCCGCCTCCCGGGCCAGCTTGAACGAGTCGCCGGTCACGTCGGCGAACTGGATCACCTCGTCGCGCTGGTAGTGGTGGCCCAGCACGAAGACCTTCGTGCCGAGCGCGGCCTTCGCCGCGGCCGCCCGGGCCACCAGGTCCGGGTCGCTCGGCGCGGGCAGGTCACCCGGACACTCCACGCCACGTTCGGTGGCGGGGTCGCTGCCGCGGCCGAGGAGCAGCAGCGCAGTGGCGGTGTTGGAGGGCTCAACCCAGGTCGAAGTCACGCCTCCCATGGTCCCACAGCGGGACGGCCGCGCGGCCGCCACGGATGTGGCCTGCCACACTGCTCGGCATGCGCGTGCTGCTCTGCCCGGACAAGTTCGCCGGCACGCTGCCGGCCCAGGAGGTGGCCGCCGCGGTGGCCGAGGGCTGGCGGGAGGTCGCGCCCGCCGACGAACTGCTGGCCCGGCCGCTGGCCGACGGCGGCCCCGGGTTCGTGGCCGTGCTCGCCGAGGCGCTCGGCGGCCGGCTGCTGCCGGTGCCCACCGTCGACCCGCTCGGCCGGCCTGCCGCCGGTGAGATCCTCCTCACCGACGACGGCGTGGCCTACCTGGAGAGCGCCCAGGCGTGCGGCCTGCACCTGCTCACCCCCGCCGAGCGGGACCCCAAGGCGACCACCTCCTACGGGCTCGGCCTGCTGGTCGCCGCCGCGGTCGAGGCCGGGGCACGGACCGTCGTGGTCGGCCTGGGCGGTTCGGCCACCAACGACGGCGGCGCCGGGCTGCTCACCCCGCTCGGGGTCACCCCGCTGGACGAGGCGGGCCGGGCCCTGCCGTACGGCGGGGCGGCCCTCGCCGCGGCGGCCGCGCTGGACGGGGCGCCCCGGCTCCGCGGCGTGGCCCTGGTCGCCGCCACCGACGTCGACAACCCGCTGCTCGGGCTGCACGGCGCCAGCAACGTGTACGGCCCGCAGAAGGGCGCCACCCGCGCGGACGTGCTGCTGCTCGACGCGGCGCTGGAGCGCTGGGCGGGGGTGCTGGAGAGGGGCCTGCCGGGCTGCCCGTCCGGGCTCGGCGCGCTGCCCGGCGGCGGCGCGGCCGGCGGCCTCGGCGCGGCGATCCTTGCGCTCGGCGGCCGGTGCGAGTCCGGCATCGGCCTGGTCACCCGGGCGATCGGCCTGGACGCCGCGCTGGACGCCGCCGACCTGGTGATCACCGGGGAGGGCTCCTTCGACCACCAGTCGCTGCGCGGGAAGGTGGTCGCCGGGGTGGCCGGCGCGGCCCGGGATCGGGGCGTGCCCTGCGTGGTGCTGGCCGGCCGGGTGAGCACCGGCCGGCGGGAGGCCGCCGCGGCCGGCGTGACCGAGGCGCACAGCCTGGTCGAGCACTTCGGCGGCGAGGAACGCGGGGGTGTGGAGGCGGCGATGGCCCGCCCGGCCGAGGGGCTGCGCGCGCTCGGCGCCCGGCTGGCCCGCCAGTGGAGCCGCTGAGCCCGCCCTGGCCTGCGGCGCGGCTCACCCGGCGCGGCTCGTGCCACCGGAGGTGCCGCCCCGGTGGGCGGCGTACGATCGGAGCTGGACCACACCGGGAATCATTGGCGGACGCGCGGCGTTGGCCAGTGCGTCCGGACCCCATACCGCGCAGGGAGACTTCCACGTGACCACGCCAGCGCAGACCGAGTCGACCGAGGCCAAGGCCCCCAGCACCGTCGTCCTCACCGACGTCGCGGCGCAGAAGGTCAAGGCCCTGATCGAGCAGGAGGGCCGTGACGACCTGCGGCTCCGGGTCGCCGTGCAGCCGGGCGGCTGCTCCGGCCTGCGGTACCAGCTGTTCTTCGACGAGCGGTCGCTCGACGGTGACGTCGTCACCGACTTCGGCGGTGTCGAGGTCGTCGTCGACCGGATGAGCGCCCCCTACCTGGCCGGCGCCACCATCGACTTCGCCGACCGGATCGACGCCCAGGGCTTCACCATCGACAACCCGAACGCCGGCAACTCCTGCGCCTGCGGCGACTCGTTCAGCTGAGCCGACCGGGCCGACGACGCCTGCCTTGACGGCGGGACCATCCCTCACGGGCTGGTCCCGCCGTTTTTCGTGCCGAACGCGGGTGTCCGGGCGGTGACGTCCGGATGTGCGGGGGACGACCGGTTGTCGACCGACCCCCGTCCGGCCGGTCGGGGCGACCGGTAGGCTGACCCGCGCCGTGCTCCCGACCACGAGGGTTGACATGAAGATCGCCGTGACCGGCTCGATCGCGACCGACCACCTGATGAGCTTCCCCGGCCGGTTCGCCGACCAGCTCCTCGCCGACCAGCTGGACAAGGTCTCGCTGTCCTTCCTCGTCGACGAACTGGTGCTCCGGCGCGGCGGCACCGCCGCGAACATCGCCTTCGGGATGGCCCAGCTCGGGCTGCGCCCGGTGCTGCTCGGCGCGGTCGGCGCGGACTTCGCCGACTACCGGTCCTGGCTGGAGCGGCACGGCGTCGACTGCGACTCGGTGCACGTCAGCGAGATCGCGCACACGGCCCGTTTCGTCTGCACCACCGACACCGACATGTGCCAGATCGCCTCGTTCTACGCGGGCGCGATGAGCGAGGCCCGCAACATCGAGCTGGCCCCGGTGGCGCAGCGGCTCGGCGGCCTCGACCTGGTGCTGGTCAGCGCCAACGACCCGGCCGCGATGATCCGCCACTCCGCCGAGTGCCGGGAGCGCGGCTACGCCTTCGTGGCCGACCCGTCGCAGCAGCTCGCCCGGATGGACGGCGCGGACGTGCTCGGCCTGGTCGACGGCGCCGACTACCTGATGACCAACGAGTACGAGAAGTCCCTGCTCCAGAGCAAGGCCGGTCTGAGCGACGCCCAGCTGCTGGACCGGGTGAAGGTCCGGGTCACCACCCTGGGCAAGCAGGGCGTGGAGATCGCCGGGCGGGACGTGGGCACCATCCACGTGCCGATCGCCCGGGAGATCCAGGCCGTCGACCCGACCGGCGTCGGCGACGGGTTCCGGGCCGGCTTCTTCGCCGCCCTCAACTGGGGCGTCAGCCTGGAGCGGGCCGCGCAGGTCGGCTGCCTGCTCGCCACGCTCGTGCTGGAGAACTTCGGCGGCCAGGAGTACGAGGTCCGCCGGGACCTGTTCGTCAAGCGGCTCGCCGAGTCGTACGGCGACGCGGCCGCCGAAGACGTCCGGCCGCACCTGCTGTGACCGCCCCGCGGCCCGGGGTGGACCCGAACGCGGTCCGCCCCGAGGCCGGCGCCCCGGTGCTGGTCGCCTTCGCGGGGCTGCCCGGCGTGGGCAAGACCACCCTCGCCCTCCGGGTCGGCGCCGCGCTGCGCGCCCCCGTCCTGCCGGTCGACCCCGTGGAGCAGGCCCTCGGCCGGTACGGCCTGGTCGGCGACGTGCCCGGGATGGCCGCCTACGGCGCGGTTGCCGGACTGGCCGAGGTGCAACTCGGGCTCGGGCTCAGCGTGGTGGTCGACGCCGTGAACCCGGTGGCGAGCGCGCGGGGCCTCTGGCACGACCTGGCCGAGCGGGCCGGCGTGCCGCTGCGGGTCATCGAGGTGCACTGCGGCGACGAGGCGGAGCACCGCCGCCGGGTCGAGGCCCGGCCGCCCGACCAGCACCACCCCACCTGGGAACAGACGCTGCTGCGCCGCGCGGAGTACGAGCCGCTCATCGGCCCCCGCCTGGTGGTCGACACGGCCGTCGACGCCGACCCGCTGCCGGGGATCCTGGCCTACCTCCGCTGAGCCCGCCGGTCAGTGGCTGCGGCGCACGTCGTAGCCGGGGCCGTCCGGATGCGCGGCCACGAACTCCTGGCCGCGCATCCGGCACCAGGCCGGGATGTCCACGGCCGCGGCGGGATCGTCGGCGAGCACCCGGACGACCGCGCCGACCGGCAGCTCGGGCAGCCGCCGGGCGAGATTGATCACGGGCAGCGGGCAGCGCTGGCCCCGGCAGTCGAGCACGTCGTCCGGCTCACTCACCGGGTCTCCCTCGTTCGCGACTGCGGGGCTCGCAGGAGCGGCTCACTCGTCGCGCTCACAGGCCGGTCACCCCCGCCTCGGCCCGCAGCCCGGCGACGATCCCGGGCAGCTCGGCCAGGAACCGGTCGACGTCCGCCTCGGTGGTCTCCCGGTGCAGCGAGACCCGGATGTTTCCGTGCGACAGCACGCCCATCGCCTCCAGCACGTGCGACGGCCGCAGCGTCGAGGAGGTGCACGAGGAGCCGGAGGAGACCGCGAAGCCCCGCCGGTCCAGCGCGTGCAGGAGGGCCTCGCCGTCCACGTACAGGCAGGAGAAGGTGACCAGGTGGGGGAGCCGGTCCACCGGGTCGCCGACGACCTCCACATCCGGCACCTCGGCCGCCACCCGGGCCCGGATCCGGTCGACCAGCGGCCCCAGCCGGGCCGCCTCGGCCGCCGCGTCGGCCGCCGCCGCGCGCAGGCTCGCCGCCGCGGCCACCACCGCCGGCAGGTTCACCACCCCCGGGGTACGCCCCGACTCCCGCTCGTCGGCCGGGAACGGCGACTCCCAGCGGGTGCCCTTGCGCACCACCAGCAGCCCCACGCCGGGCGGGCCGCCCCACTTGTGCGCGCTGGCGCTCAGCACCGACCAGCCGGCCGGCAGCGGCGCCCGGCCGGCGAGCTGCGCGGCGTCGACGTACAGCGGGACCCCCGCCTCGGCACACAGCTCCGCCGCCGCGGGCACCGGCTGCACCGTGCCCACCTCGTGACTCGCCCCGATCAGGGCGGCCAGGGCCACCC
Organism: Micromonospora sp. NPDC004551; assembly: GCF_040609975.1. Lineage (NCBI taxonomy): Bacteria > Bacillati > Actinomycetota > Actinomycetes > Micromonosporales > Micromonosporaceae > Micromonospora > Micromonospora sp. NPDC004551. The sequence continues at coordinate 57,769 of NZ_JBEXLM010000002.1, forward strand.
CGGGCGCGGCCACCGCCGCCGCCCAGGCGTCCAGGTCCACCCGGCCGAGCCGGTTCACGGGTACGCCCACCGCGTCGCCCCCGCCGGCCACGTGCCGCTCCGCGGCGTGCAGCACCGCCGAGTGCTCGATCGCCGAGTGCACCAGCGCCGTCCCGGCCCGGCGCCGCCCGGACAGGCCGCCGAGCACGGCGGCGTGCGCTGCCGCCGTACCGCTGGGGGTGAAGGAGAGCTCGTCGGCGCGGACGCCGAGGGTCTGCGCGGCGGCCTCGCGGGCGGCGTCGAGGAGCTGGCGGGCCCGGCGGGCCTGGCCGTAGAGCCTCGCCGGATCGGCCCAGCCGTCGTCCAGGGCAGCCAGCAGCGCCTGCCGCGCGACCGGGTGCAGCGGGGCGGCGGTGGCCGCGTCCAGGTAGACCGGGTGCTCGCTCACGAAGGTCCACGCTATCGCGCCGGTACGCCCAAGATCTCCCCGATGGGGGCGGACAGTGACCCCAAGACGGTCAGGCCCGCCATGGTCGAGTAATCTGCGACCGTCGGTGACGCCTTTGCCGTCGGTGTCGAGCGAAACAATCACCGCGGCGCGCTAGGGAGGCAGGACCAGGTGGTCGCAAGGAGTTCGGAGGTACGGCCGTCGGCCGTACGGCACAGCGCTTCCTCGGGGGCCGGCGGGGGCCGGCGGCGTGGTGCTGGTCGACTCGCCGGGCTCGGTCTCGGTGGGGCCGCGCTGCTGGTTCTGCTCACGGGCTGCGACGTCGGCAAGACGTTCGGCGGCTTCGGCTGGCCCCAGGGCGGCATCACCCCCGAGTCGCACCGCATGTACGACCTGTGGATCGCGTCCTGCATCGCGGCCCTCGCGGTCGGCGTGTTCGTCTGGGGCCTGATCTTCTGGTGCGTGATCCGCTACCGGAAGCGCGGCAACGAGCTGCCGGTGCAGACCCGCTACAACCTGCCGATGGAGTTCCTCTACACCATCGCGCCGATCCTCGTGGTCTCCGTGCTCTTCTACTACACCGCGGTGGTGCAGACCGACGTGGTGAAGGAGTCGAAGAACCCCGACGTCACCGTCGAGGTCGTCGCCTTCAAGTGGAACTGGCAGTTCAACTACCGCGACGGCCAGGGCCGCGACGCCAACACCGTCGCCTCGGTGCTGGGCACCAGCGAGGTCATCCCGGTGCTGGTGCTGCCGAGCGGCAAGTCGATCCGGTTCGAGGAGCAGAGCCGCGACGTCATCCACTCCTTCTGGGTGCCGGAGCTGCTGTTCAAGCGCGACGTCATGCCGGGCAACATCCGCAACACCTTCGAGGTCTCCAGCATCGACCAGGAGGGCGCGTTCGTCGGCCGCTGCGCCGAGCTGTGCGGCAGCTACCACGCCTTCATGAACTTCGAGGTGCGGGTCGTCTCCTTCGACAAGTACCAGCGGTTCCTGGACGCCAAGAAGGCCGGTAAGTCGACCCAGGAGGCACTCTCGGCGATCGGCGAGAACCCGTACGCCACCGAGACCGTGCCGTTCAAGACGCGGCGCAACACCTCGAACTTCAACCCGTCCGACGCGACGGCCGGCGCGGGAAGCTGAGGGGCCTGGCATGAAGACCGAGTGGAAGATCTTCCTCGTCATCGCGACGTTCCTGTTCGGCGCGGCGATCCTCTACGGCGCGTGGACGTACGGCGACGGCGGCCGGGTCGAGTGGGTCGGCACCGTGGGCCTGCTGCTGTCCTTCCTGCTCTGCTCGATGTGCGGCGGCTTCTTCTGGTTCGTCTCGCGCCGCATCGACCTGCGTCCGGAGGACCGGCCGGACGGCGACATCGCCGACGGCGCGGGCGAGATCGGCTTCTTCAGCCCGGGCAGCTACTGGCCGTTCGGCCTGGCCCTGGCCGCCGCGATCGCCGGTCTCGGGCTGGTCTTCTGGCAGTTCTGGCTGCTGGGCCTGGGCATGGTGATGGTCGTGTTCGCGGCGTGCGGCCTGCTCTTCGAGTACTACTCCGGCACCCGGCGCACCGCCGAGCACTGACCCGAAACGCAAGCGGAAGGCCCGCGCCCCCTCCGGGGCTGCGGGCCTTCCGCTGTCCTGTCCCCTTTCCGCCGCCGCCGCTGGCGGGCTGCCGCTGCCGTTCCCGGTTGGGTGGCGGATCTTGGACAGTTGTCGTTCGGTACGAACGGTAAGTCTCCAAGATCGGTCGGTACCGCGAGTGGGCGGCGTGGACAGGCAGGCGGCCCGGGTGGTCGCAGCGCGCAGGTCGGTCAGCGCGGATCCAGACACGCCCGTGCGGGCGAGCGTCGGGTGGCCGCCGGGCGGCACGGGCAGATTCGACGGTGCCGGGGCGACAGGCCGGCGGCCGGCGGTGGGAATGGCCGGGGGCGGCCGGCGTCTGACGGCCGCCCCCGCCGGGTGTCAGCGTGGCGGTCGCCGGGGGGCTGCCGGGGTCGGACGGCAGCATCGCCAAGGTGCCGGCCTCGTCATCGAGGGCGTGAAGAGTGGGTTCTGGCCCGGCCCACATCGCGGTTGCGGTGCGCAGCCGCGGTGGTGGGTCAGGCGGCGCGGCGGTGGGGCGTCCGGGTGGTGCCGCGGCGGCGCTCCAGGCGCGGGGCGCGGAAGGCGAAGGTGGCGATGAGCACGGCGGCTCCGCAGCCGGTGCAGATCAGCTCGGGGCACTCGGCGCCGTGCCCGTCGACGCAGGGGGGCGCCTCGAACGGCACGACGCTCTCGCAGGTGTCGCAGTAGAGCTCGCGGTCCGACACGGGCGTCTCCTCTCGCTCCGGTGTCCGCCCGGTGGCGACGAACGCCATCGGCGGAAAACGGAAAATTACTCCCGTGTAGTTTGGCACGCGCCTCCGACAGAAACCCGGACGGCACCCGGCCTCAGAGCGTGCCGGCCACCTCGAGCCAGCGCTCCAGGGCGCCGGCGGCCGCGCCCGAGTCGATCGACTCGGTCGCCCGGACCAGGCCGGCGCGCAGCGCCTCGTGCAGGTCGCCGTCGAGCGGGCCCTGGGTGGCCAGCGCGACCGCGGCGTTCACCAGCACCGCGTCGCGGACCGGGCCGGTCTCGCCGGCCAGCAGCCGCCGGACGACCCCGGCGTTGTAGGCCGCGTCACCGCCACGCAGGTCGGCCAGGGTGGCCCGGGGTACCCCGAGCTCCGTCGCATCCAGCAGCGCCTCCCTGACGACGCCCTGCTGGGCCACCCAGACGCGGGTCGGCGCGCCGGTGCTGAACTCGTCGAGCCCGTCCTCGCCGCGCATCACGACGACCGAGTCGCCCCGGCCGGCGAAGACGGCCGCCATCACCGGGGCCATCCGCGGGTCGAAGCAGCCCACCGCGCCGGCCCGCGGGCGGGCCGGGTTGGTCAGCGGGCCGAGGAAGTTGAACGCGGTGGGCACGCCGATCTCGCGGCGGACCGGGCCGGTGTGCCGCATGCCGGGGTGGAAGCGGGCGGCGAAGCAGAAGCCGATGCCGGCCTCGGTCACGCAGCGCGCCACCTGCTCCGGGTCCAGGTCCAGCGGGACGCCCAGGTACTCCAGCACGTCGGCGGTGCCGCAGGAGGAGGAGGCGGCGCGGTTGCCGTGCTTGACGACGCGGACCCCGGCTCCGGCGACCACCAGGGCGGCCATGGTGGAGATGTTCACCGTGTGGGCGAGGTCGCCGCCGGTGCCGACCACGTCCAGCGCCGAGGCCCGGACCTCGTCGGGCAGCGCCACCGGGACCGCCCGGGTCAGCATCGCCTCGACCAGGCCGCCCAGCTCGGCCGGCGTCTCGCCCTTGGTGCGCAGCGCCACGGCGAAGCCGGCGATCTGGGCCGGGGTGGCCGAGCCGGCCATGATCTCGCCCATCGCCCAGGCGGTGTCGGCGGTGGAGAGTTCCTCGCCGCGCAGCAGCGCGTTGAGCAGAAGCGGCCAGGTCCGTTCGCCCATGGCGGGCCTCCCGAGCGGGCGTGAGAGCGGGTGTGGCGGCCGTCGTCCGGGTCCCCGTGGCGCCGGGCGGCGCGGAGGCCGGATCGTGGCCGGCGGCCGTCATCCGTCCGTGGGCGTCTGACGACCGCAGGCCGAATTATGGCCGAAGGCGGCCCCGCGGCCTCGTCGCCGTGGGGCCGGGACGGCGGCTCCAGGGTCGCGGCGCGCCGTCGGACGCGCCGGGCTGGAGCCGTCGCAGGGTGGCTCAGGCGGCGGCGTGGGTGCGCCGCAGCAGCTCGGCGACGGTGGTGCCGGCGTTCACCGGGTCGAGCGGGTGGGTCAGCGTGGCGTCGACCTCGGCGTACGCGGCCAGCCAGCGGTCGGCGGCGCGGGCCAGCACCACGCAGGTCGGCGGGGCGTCGTCGCGGTCGTCCTTGATCTGGCGGGCGATGCCGATGCCGCCACCGGGGCTCGCCTCGCCGTCGAGCAGGAGCAGGTCGATCTCGTAGTCGTCGACCAGCCGGACGCACCCGGCGTAGTCGGCGGCCTCGACGAACTCGATCTCGATCCCCGGGGCGGGCCGGGTGCCGACGGCGAGTCGCATCCGGTCACGGACCTTCGGGTCGTCGCTGTAGAGCAGGACGGTGCAAAGACGATCGCTCATCGTGACGTGGCTCCCACCTCGTAGCTGCCCGCTGATCGTAGCGGGCGTCACATCCGGCCGGTCGGCCCGCCCTGGCGTACCGCGGACCGGGTTCAGGCGCTCGCTTCCGCGGCGCGCTGGCGGGCCTCCTGGCGGTCGAGCTCGCGGTCCAGCCGGCGGGCCTCGCGCTCGGACTGCTTGATCCACTGGACGACCAGCACGGCCAGCATGGTGACGCTGACGAACTCGCCGCCGGCCCACAGCACGCCGCCCGCGACCACCTGGTCGTTCCACGGGTCGGACCAGCTCAGGTGCAGCGACGGGTACCAGTCACCGCCGAGCAGCGTGGTGCTCTGCATGATGGTGAGCCCGAGCACGGTGTGGAACGGCACGGACAGCAGCATGAGCAGCGCCCGCGCCGGGTACGGCCAGCGCCCGGGCAGCGGGTCCAGGCCGAGCAGCGGCCAGAAGAACACGCAGCCGGTCATGATGAAGTGCGCGTGCACGAGTTCGTGCGCCCACTCGTGCCGGAGGGTGATCTCGTAGAGGCCCGTGAAGTAGAGGGCGAACGGGTTCACCACGAAGATGGCGAACGCCACCAGCGGGAAGCTGTAGATCCGGGCGACCCGGCTGTGCACGATGGCCAGGAGCCGCTTGCGCGGGCGCACCGGCAGGGTGCGCAGGGCGAGCGTCACCGGCGCGCCGAGCGCCAGGAAGATCGGCGCGATCATGGACAGCACCATGTGCTGGATCATGTGCACGGACAGCAGGGCGGTGTCGTAGGCGCCCAGCCCGCTGACCGTGACGGCGGCGATGCCGCCCAGGCCCGGGAAGAGGAAGAAGACGGTACGCGCGACCGGCCAGCGGTCGCCGCGCAGTCGCAGCCGGTACACCCCGTAGAGGTAGAGGCCGGCGGCGAGCACCAGGCCGAGGGTGAGCCAACTGTCCAGCCGGGTCTCGGTCAGGACCCGGGCCACGGTGAACGGTGGCGGGACGGCCTCGCCCCCCGCCGCGAGTGTCGCCGGGGCCACCGAGGTGGCGGCGAAGATCGGATCGACGTGCAGCACGCTTTTCAGGGTAGGTCAGGCGAAGCGGACGACCCCGATCGGGCCACTGATGGCACAGGTTTGCCACCCCGCTGATCGTCGGTCCCGGTCAAGGGCAATAATGACCGCGTGACTGCGGCCCCAGCCATTGACAAGAGCCGGATCCACTCCCTGACGCGGCCGAACATGGTCAGCGTCGGGACGATCGTGTGGCTCTCCAGCGAACTCATGTTCTTCGCGGCGCTGTTCGCGATGTACTTCTCGATCCGCGCGGCGGCGCCGGAGCAGTGGGAGAAGCACACCGAGATCCTCAACATCCCCTACGCGACCACCTTCACGGTGATCCTGGTGCTGTCCTCGGTGACCTGCCAGCTCGGTGTCTTCGCGGCCGAGAAGGGTGACGTCCACGCCCTCCGCCGGTGGTTCACCATCACCTTCGTGATGGGCCTGATCTTCGTGCTCGGCCAGGCGAACGAGTACCGGAACCTGGTGCACGAGGGCGTCAAGATCAACGCAGACGGTTACGGGTCGATGTTCTACCTGACGACCGGCTTCCACGGCCTGCACGTGACCGGCGGTCTCGTCGCGTTCATCATCTTCATGATCCGCACCACCATGGGCCGGTTCACCCCGGCGCAGGCGACCTCGGCGATCGTCGTGTCCTACTACTGGCACTTCGTCGACGTCGTGTGGATCGGGCTCTACGCCATGATCTACTGGCTCCAGTGATCTTGGCGCGTCACGTATCGCGCCGCTGCTCCGTCCCCTGAGACAAGGTCCAACCGGTTAAGGACACAGGTCATGACTTCTGACAACGACCGCCGACGCGGTCTGCTCGCGCGGCTGCGCGGGCGGCCCGTAGCGCGCAGCAGGGGCCGCCGCCGGCTGGGTGCCGCGGTCCGGCTGGCCGCCGCGCTGATGCTGGCCGGCGGCGCCTACACCGTCTTCGCCCCCGGTGTGCAGGCGCAGGACAACCCGCCCCTGAGCGCCGCCGCCAACGAGGGCAAGGCGCTGTTCGACGTGAGCTGTGTGACCTGCCACGGTCGCAACGCCCAGGGCGTCGAGGGACGCGGGCCGAGCCTGATCGGCGTCGGGTCGGCCTCGGTCGAGTTCCAGGTCAGCAGCGGTCGGATGCCGATGGCCCGGCAGGAAGCCCAGGCCATGCGGAAGCCCCCGCAGTTCACCGACGAGCAGGTCCGCCAGCTCGGCCAGTACATCCAGGAGCTCGGCGGCGGCCCGCAGGTGCCGCAGGGCAACAACCTGCACCAGAACGCCGACATGGCCGCCGGTGGCGAGCTGTTCCGGATCAACTGCTCGCAGTGCCACGCGTTCGGTGGCGGCGGTGGCGCCCTCTCCTCGGGCAAGTACGCGCCGAGCCTGCGCCCGGCCAGCGACCGGCAGATCTACGCCGCCATGCTGAGCGGCCCGCAGAACATGCCGGTGTTCGGGGACAACCAGATCACTCCGGAGCAGAAGGCGGACATCATCGCCTACATCCAGGAGACCCTGAAGCACGACCAGGACCAGGGCGGTTTCAACCTGGGCCGGTACGGCCCGTCGACCGAGGGTCTCGCGATCTTCCTGGTCGGCATCGTCGCGCTGGTCTTCACGAGCCTGTGGATTGCGGGCAAGTCGTGACCGAGCGGATCATTCGTTTCAGTGCTGTGGCGCCGACCCCCGGCGTCACCCGTAGCGAGGTGACGGCATGAGCACCCACACCGAGCACCAGGCCCAGCGGGGCCCGGAGCCGCTCGACGTGAACGACCCCCGGCTCTCCCGGTTCGACATCGTCGAGGAGGGCGCGCGGCGGGACGACATCGAGATCGTCCACTACGAGCCGCAGGTGGTCCCCGGCAGCAAGGCGGAGCGCCGGCTGACCCGCACGGTCGCGTCGTTCTTCTGGATCACGTTCCTGGCCGGGCTGGCCTTCCTGGTCATCTACATCTGGTGGCCCTGGAAGTGGGAGGCCGGCCGCGGCGGCGACAAGTACTACACCCCGCTGCTCGGGGTGACCCTCGGCATCGCCCTGCTCGGCATCGGCTTCGGCATCCTCACCTGGGGCAAGAAGCTGCTGCCCAAGGAGGTGTCGATCCAGGACCGGCACGACCAGCCCGGTTCCCCGGAGGATCGCAAGATCACCGGCGAGACCATGCTGTACATGGCCGACGAGCTCGGCGTGAAGCGCCGGCCGCTGCTCGGCGTCTCCCTGATGGCCGGTCTGCTGCCGGTCGGCGCGGTCGTCGCGGCCCCCCTGGTCGGTGGCCTGATCTCGCAGCCGCACAAGAACAACCAGATGTTCACCACCGGGTTCAAGCCGACTTCGGACGGCAAGCGGATCCGGCTGATCCGCGAGGACGGCCGGCCGATCCGCCCGGCGGACGTCAGCGTCGGCGGCCAGCTCACCGTCTTCCCGGGCATCGAGGGTGGCGTCAGCAACAAGCACGCCGACTCGCCGACCCTGCTGATTCACCTGCGCGAGGACGACGCGCAGAAGTCGCGCGCCGCCAACGCGCGCAAGGGCCACGGCGACTACATGTGGGGCAACTACGTCGCGTTCTCCAAGATCTGCACGCACGCCGGCTGCCCGGCCAGCCTGTACGAGCAGCAGACCAACCGCCTGCTCTGCCCCTGCCACCAGTCGCAGTTCCTCATCACCGACAACGCCAAGCCGGTCTTCGGCCCGGCGAACCGGCCGCTGCCGCAGCTGCCGATCGAGGTGGACGAGGAGGGCTTCTTCGTGGCGAAGTCCGACTACACCGAGACCATCGGTCCCGACTTCTGGGAGCGGCCATGAAGCGCCGAAAGTTCGATGCCGCCGCGCTGCCGGCCAAGACCGCCGGGGCGGTGGACGACCGCTTCCAGGTGGCCACCCCGCTGCGCAAGCTGCTGAACAAGGTCTTCCCGGACCACTGGTCCTTCCTGCTGGGCGAGATCGCGCTCTTCTCGTTCATCGTCCTGCTGCTGACCGGTGTCTTCCTGACCTTCTTCTTCGAGCCGGCGATGACCGAGGTGGTCTACGACGGCAGCTACGCCCCGCTGCGGGGCACCCCGATGTCGGCCGCGTACGCCTCCAGCCTGGACCTGTCGTTCGACGTCCGGGGTGGTCTGATCATGCGGCAGATGCACCACTGGGCGGCGCTGCTGTTCATGGCCTCGATCGTGGTGCACATGCTCCGGGTCTTCTTCACCGGCGCGTTCCGCAAGCCGCGTGAGACGAACTGGATCATCGGCTCGCTGCTGTTCTGGGTCGGCTTCCTGGCCGGCTTCACCGGCTACTCGCTCCCGGACGACGGCCTCTCCGGCACCGGTCTGCGGATCGCCTCCGGCATCATCCTGTCGATCCCGGTGATCGGCTCCTGGGTGAGCTCGTCGATCTTCGGCGGGGAGTTCCCCGGCACGATCATCATCAGCCGGTTCTTCATCGCCCACGTGCTGCTCATCCCGGGTCTGCTGGTGGCGCTGATCAGCGTCCACCTGGGCCTGGTGTTCAAGCAGAAGCACACCCAGTGGCCCGGCCCCGGCCGGACCAACGAGAACGTGGTCGGCGAGCGGATGTTCCCGCGCTACGCGCTCAAGCAGGGCGGCTTCTTCATGGTCGTCTTCGGCGTGATCGCGCTGATGGGTGGCCTCTTCCAGATCAACCCGATCTGGTACTTCGGCCCGTACGAGGCGTGGGTGGTCTCGGCCGCCAGCCAGCCCGACTGGTACGTCATGTTCCTCGACGGCTCGACCCGTCTCATGCCGGGCTGGGAGATCTCCATCCCGATCGGCGACGGTTACGTCATCCCGCCGCTGTTCTGGCCGACGGTCGTGCTCCCCGGCATCCTGGTGGGCCTGTCGACGATGTACCCGTTCGTGGAGGCGCGCCGCCTCAAGGACTACCGGCACCACAACCTGCTCCAGCGGCCCCGGGACGCACCCGCCCGGACCGCGGTGGGTGCCATGGCGGTCGCCTTCTACGTCGTGCTGACCCTGTCCGGCGGCAACGACGTCATCGCCGACAAGTTCCACATCAGCTTGAACGCGATGACCTGGGCCGGCCGCGTCGGCCTGCTGATCCTCCCGCCGCTGGCCTACTACGTCACCTACCGGCTGTGCCTGGGTCTCCAGCAGCACGACCGGGAGGTGCTGGCCCACGGCGTGGAGACCGGCATCATCAAGCGGCTGCCCGACGGCCGGTTCGTCGAGGTCCACCAGCCGCTGACCCCGACCGACGGGCACGACGGGCACGGCCCGGCGCTGGACTACGTCGGCTGGGTGGTGCCGAAGAAGATGAACCGGCTCGGTGCCCTCGGCCCGGCCATCCGGGGCTTCTTCTACCCGATCGAGAAGCCGGCCGAGGCGCCGGTCTCGCCGGGGCACCCGCCGGTCGAGCCCCGACCGGAGCGGGAGGAGATCGGCAGCGGCGAGGCCCGTCGCTGACCCGCCCCGCGTACGACTGACCGTGGCGCCCGCCGGATCACCGGCGGGCGTCACGGCCGTTTTCCGGCCCGGCCGTCCCGTTCCGCCCGCGGGACGCCGGTCGGCCCCGCTCCGGTGTCCCGCCACCCCCTGACACGGACGGGTGGAATCGCAGGAATAACCCCGGTCAGCCGGGTATCCGTGCGGTCCAACGTCTCAAGGGGGGGAAAGCATGTTGGGAATCAAACGCCTGGGCCTGCTGGCCGCGCTGGTGCTCGTGGGACTGGCACCAGCGGCCGCGGCCCAGGCCGCGGCCCAGCCGTCGACGCAGGACACGCAGTACCTGCAGGCGTTGCACCAGGTGAACCTGTTCGAGATCACCGCGGGTAACCTGGCGCAGCAGAAGGGCCAGAACACGCAGGTCAAGGACCTGGGCAAGATGTTCGTGACGGACCACACCCAGCTGGACCAGACGGTGCAGTCGACCGCACAGCAGCTCAACGTGCAGCTGCCGGCCGACCCGACCGCCGACCAGCAGAAGGTCCTCGACCGGCTGAACAACCTCAGCGGAGCCGAGTTCGACAAGGCGTGGGTGACCGCCCAGTTGGCTGGCCACGTCCAGGCCATCCAGGCCACCCAGACCGAGATCTCGCAGGGTTCCGAGCAGTCGGTGGTGCAGATCGCCCAGGACGCCCTGCCGGTCCTCCAGGCGCATTACGACGCGCTGGTGGCCCTGGCCCAGACCCTGGGCGTCCCGGTCCCGCAGACCAGCGCCAGCGGCACGCCCAGCCCGGGCGGCACCGGCACCGAGTCGCCGGCTCCCGGCGGCACCGGCACCGAGTCGCCGGCTCCGGGTGGCACCAGCACCGAGTCGCCCGCTCCGGGCACCACGGAGACCCCGGCGCCGGCTCAGAGCTGACGCGTACGACCGACGGTGGCCGGTCCGCCCTGCGGGGGTGGGCCGGCCACCGGCGTGCGGGTCAGTCGGCGCTGGCCAGCCCGATCGCGAACGCCTCCTCCAGGTCATGCTGTGAGTAGGCGCGGAACGCGATGTGGGACTCCGTGTTGATCACGCCCGGCACCTTGGAGATGCTGCCGGCGATGACCTGGGCGATCTGCTCGAACTCGCGGACCCGGACCATGGCGATCAGGTCGACGTGCCCGGCCACCGAGTAGACCTCGCTGACGCCGGGCAGGTTGGCCAGCGTCTCGGCCACCTCGGGAATGGAGTCGGTGGCGCAGTCGATCAGCACGATCGCGGTGATCACGGGACATTTCTCCGTTCGTCGGCGTCGAGGCCCATGCTAAGGGCTCGGCGGGTCACCCGGCCGCCGGGACGGTCAGGTCGCTGCCCGCCCGGATCACGCCGTTGAGGCGTTCCCCGGCAGCGACCGTCGCGCCCGGCCAGACGACCGACCGGTCCACCGCGCCGCGCACCACCGCGCCGGCGCCGACCACCGAGCGGGTCACCGGCCCGTCGACCGTGGCGGACGGGTCGACCAGGCCGCCCGGGCCGGCCGCGTGCAGGTTGGCCGCCAGGTAGTCGGCCGGGGTGCCGGTGTCGTAGAAGGTGCCCCGATAGGGGACAACGGTGAGCGCGCCGGCCGCCTCCGCGGGCCGCCACACCGCCCGGACCAGGTCGGCGAACGTCGCCGGCAGTTCCCGGACCAGCCGCCACGGCAGCAGCGAGAACCCCACGAACCGGTGGCCGTCGAAGGTGCCGGGTGCCGCCGGGTCGACGGCCGGCTGGCCGAGCAGGCGTACGCTCCGCCCGTCCCAGCCGTCCAGCAGCGCCGCCACGTCCGGCCCCGGCGGGGCGTCCGGATCGGCCAGGTACGCGTCGGCGTTGCCGACCAGCACCCCCCGCCCGGCGATCCAGTCCCGGAGGTTGCCCAGCCCGCCCGCGGTGCCCAGCGGGCCGCCCGGCTCGACCGACAGGTGTGCCCGCGCACCCACGTGCGCCACCACCTGCCCACCCAGGTAGCAGGCGTTCACGGCGACCCGGTCCGGCCCGGTCAGGCCCAGCCCCGCCAGCCGGTCCAGTGCCCGGTCGAGCAACGGCACGTTGCCGACCGGGCAGAGCGCCTTCGGCAGGTGCGCGGTGAGCGGGCGCAGCCGGGTCCCCTCCCCGGCGGCGAGCACGACCGCGCAGAGGTCTACGCCGGCCGGCCGGCCGGGCCCGGTCGCGGGGGCGGTCACGCGCTGGGCGGCGCCGCCGGCGGGACCTCGTCCGCGCGCGGGCCGATCCCGTAGTGCCGGAGCAGGTTGGCGGTGGCCCGGCTCATCCGGGGCAGGTCGTCCAGCGGGTGCCAGGCGGCCTCGAAGACCTCGGCGCCGTCCACCGTCAGATCGGTGCTGGACGCGGGCACCTCCGTCTCGAAGACCACGTCCACCCAGCCCTTGGCGTGCACCACGGCGTTCGGCACGGCGGGGCGGAGCCGCTCGGGCGAGAGCCGGATGCCGGACTCCTCGTACAGTTCGCGGGCCGCGCCGACCACCGGCGCCTCGCCGCGTTGCAGCAGCCCGGCCGGGAGGGTCCAGCTGTGGCCGGGCGGCTGGCGCAGCAGCAGGATGCGCCCCGCCCCGCCGGCCTCGGAGTCCCGGACCAGGGTGACCGCGCCGACGATGTACTTCGGCACGGCGAGCCGGACCAGCCGCCGCCGCAGCGGGACCGGCAGCCGGTAGAAGATCTGGTAGCCGAGGGCCCGTCCGGTGGCACGCGCGCGGGGGATCATTCCTGTAAGGCTAGTGGCCGGGCGGCGCCGGCGGATGAGCGGAGCTCACCTACTGCCGGTGGTCGACCAGATCGATCAGCTGCTGGACCACCGTGTCGGGCTCCACGGTGCGGTCGAAGACCGCCACCAGGAGGGTCTCCAGGTCGGGGTAGCCCAGTTCCTCGGAGAGCCGCAGCAGCGGCAGGTCGCTGGCCAGGCCCCGGTCGTGTTTGCGCAGCGCCAGGCCGATGGTGGCCCGGCCGAGGCGTACCTTGTCGGCGATCGAGATGCCCGGCTCGGTGTGCTCGGCGAACCAGCGGTTGATCTGCATCTGGGCGTGCGGGGACTTGACGAAGCCCAGCCACTCCCGGCGCGGCCCGCGCGGCGCCACGTCGACCTCGAAGCCGCTCTCCGCGTCGCTCTCGGTGAAGATCTCCACCACGTCGCCCTCCTCCAACTCCGAGGAGAGCGGGGCCAGCCGGCCGTTGATCCGCGCGGCGAGGCAGTGGTCGCCCCGCTCGGTGCCCAGTTCGTAGGCCAGGTCGACCGGGGTGGCGCCGGCCGGCAGCACCACCTGCCGCCCGTCGGCGACCACCTGGATCTGCGCCTCGGCCAGGTCGCAGCGCAGCGACTCCATGAACTGCGCGGGGTCGACCGTCTCCTGCTCCCAGTCGAGCACCCGGCGCAGCCAGGCCAGCTCGTCCGCCCGGTCGGCGGACCGCCCGGCCACCCGGGGGAAGCGGTAGTGGGCGGCGACGCCGTATTCGGCCGAGTGGTGCATCTCCTCGGTGCGGATCAGCACCTCGACGGTCCGGTCCTGGGGGCCGCAGACGCTGGTGTGCAGGGACCGGTAGAGGTTGTTCTTCGGGGAGGCGATGAAGTCCTTGAAGCGGCCCGGCACCGGCCGCCAGAGCCCGTGCACCGCGCCGAGCGCGGCGTAGCAGTCGGTCGCCGGGCCGTCGACGACGATGGCGATACGGGGGAGGTCGTAGGGCGCGGCGTGCCCGCCGGCCACCGTGTCCTTCCAGATCGAGTAGAGGTGCCGGGGGCGGGGGCCGACTTCGGCGTCCACCCGGCTGCGGCGCAGCGCCACCCGTGTCTTCGCCACCACGTCGTCGAGGTAGGCGTCCCAGCCCGGCCGGTCGTGCACGAAGCGGGCGAGCCGCGCGTGCTCCTCCGGCTGAAGGTGCAGCAGCACCACGTCGTCCAGTTCGCGTTTGAGGGTCTGGATGCCCAGCCGGTCGCAGAGCGGGACGAGCACCTCCTGGGTCTTGCGGGCGATCCGTTCCCGGGAGGCGGCCGAGCGGACGCCGAGGGTGCGCATGTTGTGCAGCCGGTCGGCCAGCTTGATGATCAGCACCCGGACGTCCTTGCCGGCCGCCACGATCATCTTGCGGACGGTTTCCGCCTCGGCGACCTTGCCGTAGAACGCCTTGTCGAACTTGGTGACGCCGTCGACCAGGTGGGCCACCTGGCGCCCGAAGTCCTCCTGGAGCGCCTGGAGGGTGTAGCGGGTGTCCTCCACGGTGTCGTGCAGCAGCGCGGCGACCAGGGTGGTGGTGTCCATGCCCAGGTTCGCGCAGATCTGGGCGACTGCGAGCGGGTGCGTGATGTAGGGCTCGCCGCTCTTGCGGAACTGGCCGCGGTGCATGTTCTCGGCGATCGTGTAGGCCCGCCGCAACACCGACGCGTCGGCGCTGGGATGGATGCCGCGATGGGCGCGGACCAGCGCGGTGACCGGGTCGCTGTCGGTGGTGGGCCAGGTGAGCAGGGAGCGCAGGCGCCGGGAGAGCGGTAGCTCGCCGGGCTGGGTCGGGAGGGCGCCGCCCAGGGCGGCGCCGTGTCCGGCGTCGACGTCCACCTGGGACACCTCCTCACCCCGGCCCCGGGCCGCCGGGGGGACCGGCGACCGGGAGCAGGCCCGCGAATCGGGCAGGACTGCACTTCTCTAACAGCCTAAGCGAGTTGACGTAGTCCGATCGGACACTTGGTCATGAGCGTTCGGTCGAGAGTTGGTGGGAGGCGCCGTTCTCCGCCTTGGTCAACAGGTCGCGGAACCGGCCCGCGCCGGCGACCGGCGAGGCCCAACCGGCCGACATCTCCACGAGCCGGGTCTCCGGTCGCTCCAACCAGGACAGGATGCGCTCGGTCTCCTCGGCGGTGGCCGCCGGCACCGGGCCGTGCCCGGGCAGGACCGTCTCGGCGGTGGCCCGGATCGCGGCGATGGTCGGTCGTGGGTGGACACCCGGCGGGGACACCCCGGCCCCGGCCAGCCGGCCGTGGCGCACCAGGGCCAGCTCCCAGCCGCCCCGGGCGGCCGGCCGGGCGGCGGCCAGCTCGGCGATGCCGGTCAGCGCGGCCAGGCGCTGCATGCGGACCGCCGCGCGCAGCACCGCGGCCAGCCGGCTGCGCACCACCGCGGCCTCCTCGTAGCGCCGGCCGGCGGAGAGCACCTCGATCCGGGCCAGCAGGGCGTCGACCACCACCTGCGGGTCGTCCCGGGTGGCGGTGCGGAACGGGACGGCCGCCCGGTCGTCGTACTCCTCCGGGGTGATCCGGTGCTCGCAGGGCGCCGGGCAGCGACCCAGCTCGGCCAGCGCGCACGCCGGCATGGTGGTGCGCCGGGACAGCCGGTGGGTGCACTGGCGCAGCGGCACCGCGTCGTGGAACCCGGCGGCGGCCAGCTCGGCGGCCTGCTTGGAGCGGAACGGGCCGAGGTAGGCCGAGTCGGTGGGGGCGAGGTCGCGCACGATCGACAACCGGGGGTACGCCTCGTCGGTCAGCTTCAGCCAGACCTGGCGCTCCGGGTATTTCGACCGCCGGTTGTACGGCGGCGCGTGCGCGGCGATCAGGCGCAGCTCGCGCACCTCGGCCTCCAGCGAGTGGGCGCACTCGACCGCCTCCACGCGCTCGGCGGCGGCCAGCATCTCCGAGATCCGGGCCCGCTTCTCGGCGGCGGTGAAGTAGCTGCGCACCCGGGTGGCGATGTCGCCCGAGGTGCCGACGTAGAGCGGCCGGTCGTCGGCGGCCCGGAAGATGTAGACGCCGGGCACCTTCGGCAGCCCCTCGGCGAGGTGCCGCTTGCGCCGCTGCGTCGGGGTGACCGCCCGGGCGAACTCGATGGCCTCGCCGATGGTGTCCACCCGGTGCCCGCCGAGCCGGCCGATCAGCCCGTGGAGCACGTCGACGGTGGCCTTGGCGTCGTCCAGCGCCCGGTGCGTGGGCTGGGTGGCGGTGCGGAAGTAGGCCGCCAGGGTGCCCAGCTTGCGGTTGGGCACCTCGTCGCGGGTGAGCACCCGGCGGGCCAGCGCGGCGGTGTCCAGCACCCGCGGGTTGGGCCAGCGGTAGCCGTGCTTCGCGCAGGCGGCCTTGAGGAAGCCCACGTCGTAGGGGGCGTTGTGGGCCACCAGCACGGCGTCGGTGACGAACTCCAGGAAACTCGGCAGCACCTGCTCGATCGGTGGCGCGGGCAGCAGCATGGCCTGGGTGATCCCGGTCAGCACGGTGATGAACGGCGGGATCGGCACTCCCGGGTTGACCAGGGTGGCGAGCACGCCCAGCTCCTCGCCGCCGCGCACCTTCACGGCGCCGATCTCGGTGATCCCGCCGCCGTCCGGCGCGCCGCCGGTGGTCTCCAGGTCGACCACCACGAAGGTGGTCGCGTAGAGCGGCAGCGCGGGGTCGACCCCCGTGCCCGCCACCCGGTCCAGGCCGGCCAGGGCCTCCTGGACGTAGTCCGCTCGCGTCACCAGCGGCACGCTAGCGGCGGGGTCCGACACTCCCGTCCCGGCAGCCCCAGGGGTCACCCCGGCGGTAGGATGAGAGATCGGCTCACTCACCGGGCGGTGAGCCCGTTCGGGGTGGGAGACTTGCCACATGCCCCTCACCGAGCCGCACGACGACCGTTCCTCCGCGGAGGAGCCGGTGGTCGGCGCGCGCGACGCCGGTGAGACCCCGGACGGCCCGGCCGCCGAGCCCGAGCCCGTCCTGCCCGAGCCGGTCCGGCAGCGGATCGTGGCGCTCACCGCCGCGGTGCTGCCCGGCCTGGCCGCCGACGAGGTGCCCGTGCCGCTGCGCAGGGTGGCCAAGTTCGCCCCCAACCGGCGCGCCCGGCTCGGCGCCCCCGCCATCGCCGCCCAGCTCACCGCCGATCCGCTGTTCCGGCAGCGGGTCACCTCGCGGGTCCTCGCCGACGCCGGCGACCTGGGCGCGGCCGTCGTGGAGGGGACCGCCCCGGCGGCGGCCGACCCGGTCGAGGTGGCCGCGCTGGCCTACCTGGCCCGGCCCCGGGGCTGGCGGGAGCTGATCGAGGCCAGTGGCGCCGCGGTGCGCGCCGAGGCGGACAGCGCGGTGGTCGCCGAGCTGGTCCGCGAGGCCGAGCAGCGGGCCACCCGCGCCGAGCACGACCGGGCGGTGGCCCGGGTCGAGGCGGAGAAGCTGCGCGACGAGCTCGCGCGCGTCCGCGAGGAGCTGGGCCAGCTCCGCGAGGAGGCCCGGCAGCTCACCCGTACCCTCCGGGAGACCCAGGCCCGGGAGCGCAAGGCCACCGAGATGCTGGCCACCGAGCGCGGCCGGGCGGCCCGCGCGGCCGCCGACGCCGACGCCGAGCTGCGCCGCGCCCGGGCCCGGCTGGCCGAGGCCGAGGCCGCGGCCGGGGTGGCCCGGGTCAGCGCCAAGGAGGCCCGCTCGGTCGACGAGGCGAGGCTGTGGCTGCTGCTGGAGACGATCGGGCAGGCCGCCGTCGGGCTCCGCCGCGAGCTGGCGCTGGACCCGGTGGAGAAGCTGCCCGCCGACTTCGTCGCCGACGCGTTCGCCGACCAGTCCGCGGCCACCCCGGCCGGTGCCGCGGCCCGCGCCCGGGACACCGACGACCCCGCCCGCCTCGACCAGCTGCTCGCCCTGCCCAGGGCGCACCTGGTGGTGGACGGCTACAACGTCACCAAGCGGGGCTTCGGCGAGATGTCGCTGGAACAGCAGCGCAAGCGGCTCATCACCGGGCTGGGCGGGATCGCCGCGCAGACCGGGGACGAGGTCACCGTGGTCTTCGACGGCGCCGAGCGGATCCACGGGCTGCCGCCCGCGCCCCGCGGGGTGCGGGTGCTCTTCTCCCGCAAGGGGGAGACGGCGGACGAGCTGATCCGCCGCCTCGTCCGCGCCGAGCCGGCCGGGCGGCCGGTGGTGGTGGTCTCCTCCGACCGCGAGGTCGCCGACGGGGTACGCCGGCACGGCGCCTACCCGCTCGGCGCCGACTCGCTGCTGCGGCGGCTCGCCCGGTCCTGACGCCGGATGATCGGGTTCGGGGTGGGTGCTGCCTCGTTGTCCGGTTCTGTCACACCCTCGGCCTAGCCTCGTGGTGACCGACGGTGGTGGGCTCCTATCCGGTCCGCCACCGGCGACGCGCGTCAGGAGGCGTTGATGCTCATCGACTGCGACACCTGCGGGATCCGCGGCGCCGGGTGCTCCGGCTGCCTGGTGACCGCACTGCTCGACACCGGCGCCGCGGCGGCCGACCTGGGCCCTGCCGAGCACCGGGCGATCGAGGTGTTCGCCCGGGCCGGCTTCGACGTGCAGGTGCTGCCCGCCCCGCCCGCTCCCCGGCGCCCGGCCCGCCGCCGCCGGGTCGCCTGATCCCGCCCGGCCGCCACGGCCACCGCGCCGCGCACGGGCCTTAGGATGAGCGCTCACGGCGGGAGGGGAGCGGCATGAGGCGAGCACGGCGCGACGGGGCGGGGCGGTGACCCCGCGCGGCTGGGCGGTGCTGGCCCTGGCCGGGCTGGCCGTCGCGCTTCTCGTCGCCGGGGCGCTGCTGGTCCCGTGGAGCCGGCCGCCGGCACCCCGGGCCGACCAGCTCGCGGCGTTGCGCGCGCTCCCGGTCGACCAGGTGGCCCGGGGCCGGGCGTTCCACGGCGCGCTGCGCCCGGCCGGCTGGTCGGCGCTCGTCGTCGGCCTCGTGGTGGCCCTGCTGCTCGGGCTCACCCCGATCGGCGGCCGCCTGGTCGAGCTGGCGGGCCGGCCCTTCGGCGGGCACTGGGCCGCCCAGGCGGTGCTCGGCGGGCTGGCCGTGATGTTCCTGGCCGACGTGCTCACGCTGCCCTTCGCCGCCTGGCGGCAGACCGTGCTGACCCGCTACGGGCTGAGCACCCAGGGCTGGGGCGGCTGGGCCGTCGACCTGCTCAAGTCGTACGCGGTCAGCGCGGTCATCGGCGCGCTCGTGCTGCTCGGCTTCTACGCGGTGGTCCGGCTCGCCCCGCGCTGGTGGTGGGCGTTCGGCGCGGCCGGGGCCGCCGTGCTGGTGGTGCTGCTGTCGTTCGTGCTGCCGGTGCTGGTCGAGCCGGTGTTCAACCGGTTCACGCCCATGGAGCCCGGCCCGCTGCGCACCGAGCTGACCAGCCTGGCGGCCCGGGACGGGGTGCCCGTGCGCGACGTGCTGGTCGCCGACGCCTCGCGGCGCACCCGGGCGGTCAACGCGTACGTCTCGGGGCTGGGGCCGACCCGGCGGGTGGTGGTCTACGACACCCTGCTGCGCGAGGCGGACCCGGCGGAGGTCACCAGCGTGGTCGCCCACGAGCTGGGCCACGCCCGGGACCGGGACGTCTGGACCGGCACGCTCATGGGGGCGCTGGGCGCCGCCGCCGCGGTGGTGGCCCTCTACCTGATCGGGTCCTGGGCGCCGCTGCTGCGGCTGGCCGGCGTCGACTCGATCGCGCAACCGAGGGCGTTCCCGCTGCTGATCGCGCTGATCACGGTGGCCGGCCTGGTGGCCACACCGGTGCAGGCGCTGGTCTCCCGGCGGGTGGAGGCCCGGGCCGACGCGCACGCGCTGGCGCTCACCGGCGACCCGGGCACCTTCGAGGCGATGCAGCGCCGGCTGGCCGGGGTGAACCTGGCCGACCCCGACCCGCCCCGCTGGGAATACCTCTGGTCGGCGTCGCACCCGTCCACCGTGGAGCGGATGGCCGCCGCCCGCGCCTACGCCAGGGAGTCCGGCGGATGAGCCGCACCTTGCTGATCACTAACGACTTCCCGCCGCGCCCCGGCGGCATCCAGTCGTTCGTGCACAACCTGGCGGTGCGCCAGCCTCCGGGCTCGGTGGTGGTCTACGCGTCGAGCTGGCGGGGAGCGGCGAAGTTCGACGCCGACCAGCCCTTCGAGGTGGTCCGGGAGCGGACCAAGGTGCTGCTGCCCACCCCGCTGGTGGCCCGCCGGGCGGCGCGGCTGGCCCGGGCGTACGACTGCGACACCGTGTGGTTCGGCGCGGCGGCCCCGCTGGGGCTGCTCGCGGCGGGGCTGCGCCGGCGGGCCGGGATCCGCCGGGCGGTGGCGCTCACCCACGGGCACGAGGCCGGCTGGGCCACGCTGCCGGGCGCCCGGGCCGCGCTGCGCCGGATCGGCCGGGGGGTGGACGTCACCACCTACCTCGGCGAGTACACGCGGGTCCGGCTGGCCCGGGTGCTCGACGGGGTGACCGACCTGCGCCGGCTCGCCCCGGGCGTCGACGTGGACACCTACCACCCCGGCGTCGACGGCGAGCGGGTGCGGCTGCGGCTGGGGCTGGCCGACCGTCCGGTCGTGGTCTGTGTCTCGCGCCTGGTCCCGCGCAAGGGCCAGGACATGCTCATCCGGGCGATGCCGGAGATCCGCCGCCGGGTGCCGGACGCCGCGCTGCTGGTCGTCGGTGGCGGCCCCTACCGGGCGACGCTGGAGAAGCTGGCCCGGCAGACCGGGGTGGAACGCGACGTCGCGTTCACCGGCTCGGTGCCCTCGGCCGAGCTGCCCGCCCACTACGCCGCCGGCGACGTCTACGCGATGCCCTGCCGGACCCGCAACCGGGGCCTGGACGTCGAAGGCCTGGGGATCGTCTACCTGGAGGCCAGCGCGACCGGGCTGCCGGTGGTGGCCGGTGACTCCGGCGGCGCGCCGGACGCGGTGCGCGAGGGCGAGACGGGCTACGTGGTCCGTGGCCGGGACGTGGCCCAGCTCGCCGACCGGGTGGCCACGCTGCTGGCCGACCGCGACCTGGCCCGCCAGCTCGGCGCGGCCGGCCGGGCCTGGGTGGAGCGGGAGTGGCGCTGGGAGACCCAGGCCGAGCGGATGGCCGCCCTGCTCGCCGGCTGACCCGAGGGCAACGGCGCCGGCACGGCTGCGCGGGCGACGGTGCCGGCGCGGTCGCGCGGCCTAGGAGGCGGTGTCGGTGAGGGCGGGGGAGCGGTGCAGGTGCGCCTCCGCCGGCCCGGGCCGGCCGAAGTGCCAGCCCTGCCCGGCGTCGCAGCCGATCGCGCGCAGCCGGTCCGCCTGGTCGGCCGTCTCCACCCCCTCGGCCGTGACCGTCAGCCCGAGGGCGTGCGCCAGCGACACCAGCGAGGCGAGGATGCGCTCGTCGGTGCGGCTGCCCGGGTCGTCGGCCGGTGCGCGCAGACCCGCCACGAACTCGCCGGCCACCTTCAGCTCGCTCACCGGCAGGTCCCGCAGGTACGCCAGGTTGCAGTAGCCGGTGCCGAAGTCGTCGATGGCCACCCGGACGCCGAGGTCGGCCAGTACCCGCAGGGCGCGGACCGGATCCGTCACGGTGCTCATCATGGTGCTCTCGGTGACCTCCAGCTGCAGCCGCTCGGCCGGCAGGCCGGTGCGCCCCAGCACGCCCTGCACCTCCTGCACGAGCCCGGGCCGGTGCAGCTGGCGGACGGCGAGGTTGACGCTGACGAACGGCGCGCCGGCCGGTCCGGCCGCCCAGGTGCCCGCCTCGCGGCACGCCTCGGCCAACACCCAGCTGCCGAGCCGCACGATCAGGCCGGTCTCCTCGGCCAGTGGGATGAAGCTGTCCGGGCGGAGCACACCCAGCTCCGGGTGGCGCCAGCGGACCAGCGCCTCCATGCCGACCACCCGGCCGTCGCGCAGCCCGGTCAGTGGCTGGTAGTCGAGATAGAACTCGCCCCGGTCCAGCGCGGCGGGGATCGCCGCGGCGAGGGCGTACCGGGCCAGGTCCCGGCGGTTGCGGTCGGCGTCGAAGAGCGACCAGCGGGCGCCGCCGGCCGCCTTGGCCCAGTGCAGGGTGCTGTCCGCCGCGCGCATCAGCTCCATCGGCGAGGTGCCGGCCACCGGCCGCTCCACGATGCCGATGCTGGCCGACACGGTCAGCTCGTGCCCGTCGACCAGCGCCGGCTCGCTCACCGCCGCCAGGGCCGCCTCGGCCACCTTCACCACGTCCTCGGTGCAGCCGGTGCGCTCGATCAGGATGACGAACTCGTCGCCGCCCAGCCGGGCCACCAGGTGCTCGCCCAGCACCCGGCGCAGCCGCCGCGCCACCGCCACCAGCAGCGAGTCGCCGACCTGGTGACCGAGGGAGTCGTTGACCACCTTGAACCGGTCCAGGTCGAGGAAGCAGACTCCGATCCGGTCGGCGCCCCGCCCGCGCGCGGTGATGGCGGCGGTGAGCCGTTCGGTGAACAGCGTGCGGTTGGGCAGGTCGGTCAGCGGGTCGTGGGTGGCCTGGTGGCGGAACCGGGCCTCGCTCTCCCGCAGCGCCCGTTCGGCCTGCGCCCGCGCCATCATGGCGGCCCGCCGGATGGCCTCCTGCTCGTCCAGGGTGCGGTCGCGCAGGGCGCGGGCGTAGCCGGTGGCGACCGTGGCCAGCAGCCGGGCCATCCGGTCCTCGACGTCGTCGACCGCCAGGTCGAGATCCCGGACGAGGCGGAGCTGGATCACCTCGATGGTGCGGCCCAGCCCCTCGGCGGAGGCGATGTGCGACTGCACCAGCTCGGCACCGACCTGCTGGCCGATCCGCAGGTCGAACGGGTCGGCGCGCAGGGCCAGCGCGAGCCGCTCGGTGAGCCGCTGGAGCAGCGCCTCCAGCTGGGCCTGGGTCATCGGCAGGTAGCTCGTTCCGGAGACCGCCTTGGCCCAGGCCCGGGCGAAGGCGCCGGGGCGGGAGCGGGTGGTGGCGGTGGCCCGCTCGTCACCCACCGAGCCGCCCGACGCCGCCCATGAAGACCGCCTGCTCCGCGTTCTCCGCCTGTTCCGGGGTGTCCGGCCGCCACTGCGGCACCCAGACCACACCCGGGTCGACCAGCTCGAAGCCGGCGAACAGCGCGGTCAGCTCGGCCCGGCTGCGGATGAAGAGCTGGTTGTCGGTGCGCCGGTAGACCCGCTCGGCCTCGGCCCGCTCGCCGGTGCCGGCCCGGCCGTCGTCGCTGGCCTGCGACATGACCAGGAAGCTGCCGGGGGCCAGTGCCTCGCGCAGCGTCCGCAGGCACTCCTCCGGGCGGTCCGCGTCGGGGATGAAGTGCAGCACCGCCACGATCATCACGGCGACCGGCTGGGAGAGGTCGAGCAGCCGGAGCACGTCGGGATGCCGGAGGATCGCCTCCGGCCGACGCAGGTCCTCCTGCACCACCGCGGCCCGCTCGTTGCCGGCCAGGATCTCCTGGCTGTGCGCCACCGCGACCGGGTCGACGTCGACGTAGACCACCCGGGACTCCGGGTCGATCCGCTGGGCGATCTCGTGCACGTTGCCGACGGTCGGGATGCCGGAGCCGATGTCGAGGAACTGGCGGATCCCGGAGTCGGCCAGGAACTGCACCGCCCGGCGGAGGAAGGCCCGGTTGGCCTGGGCCATCAGCGGGGCCTCCGGCACCGCCTCGACCATGGCCCGGGCGGCGGCCCGGTCGGCCGCGAAGTTGTGGGAGCCGCCGAGGTAGTAGTCGTACATGCGGGCCACACTGGGGCGCTCGATGTCGATGGTCTCGGGTGCCCAGTCCGGCCGCTGCATGCGCTTGCCCCTTTGTGTCGGCGACGCGCGGGGGTCACCGCCGCGCGGATCACCCGGGTATTCTGCCCGTCCGCCGTCGCGGTGCAAAGACCGCCGTCGCTCCGCGTCCGGTCCCTCACCGTACGCGGTCGGGGGATGCCCGGAATGCCGGAGAGGCCCGCGTCCGGGGTGCGGACGGGACCTCTCCGGCGTCGAGTTGGCGGGACGCCGTCAGAACTTCGGCGCGTCCGGGGCCTCGAGCAGCCCCAGCCGCAGCGCGGTCATCAGCGCCTGGGCGCGGTTGGCGGCGCCGAGCTTCTCGTAGAGCTTCGAGATGTGCGTCTTGGCGGTCGACTCGCTCACGAACAGCTGCTTGGCGATGCCGGCGACGCTCATGCCGTCGGCGAGCAGCCGCAGCACCTGGCCCTCACGCGGGGAGAGCTGCGGGCCGGACGGGGCCAGCCGGCGCTTCATCGCCTCGGCCAGGTCGGCCGCGGTGAACGCGCTGGGGGAGGAGGCGGCGTGCCGGGCGGCGGCCACCACCTCGTCGGCCGGGGCGGTCTTCGGCACGAACGCGCTCGCTCCCGCCTCCAGGGCGCCGAAGAGCTGGTCGTCGCCGGCGTACATGGTGAGCACGACGATGCCCATCGACGCGCTGGACTTGCGCAGGGCGCGGGTGGCCTCCAGGCCGCTGCCGTCGGGCAGCCGCAGGTCCATGATCACTACGTCCGGCTGGAGCGCGCCGGCCTGGCGCACGCCCTCCGCGGCCGTGGCGGCCTCGCCCACGACCTCGAACTGCCGGTCCCGCTCGAAGGCGTGCCGCAGACCCTTGCGGATCAGGTCGTGATCGTCGACAAGGAGAACCTTGGTCCGGGTGGCCGGTGTCGGGCTGGTGGTCATCCTCGGGTTACTCCCCTTCTGCTGCTGCGCTGCCGCGCACCTTATCGCGCCGGGGCGAGGAGCCGAGTACCACCGCCACGGTCGTGCCGCTGGGTTGACGCGGCCTGATCTCCAACCGGCCCCGGATACGTTCCGCCCTCTCGGCCATGATCGCAAGACCGTAGTGCCCGTCGGGGCGCTGGTCACCGATGCCGTGACCGTCATCCGACACTTCAATCTGCGCGTACGGGGGGTCCACCTCACAGGTGACCCACAGATTCGCCGCCCCGGCGTGCTTGCGCGCGTTGGTCACCGCCTCCTGCGCGATGCGCAGCAACTCGGCCTCGGTCGCGGCGGGCAGCCGGGCGGTGGACTCGTCCAGGGACAGGTGCACCCGCAGCCCGCCGGAGGCGCCGACCGTGCGGGCGTACTCGGCGATGGCGGCGGCCAGGCCGCCGTGCCGGTCCACCTCGCTGCGCAGCTCGAACAGGCTCAGCCGCAGCTCGGTGATCACCCGGGTGACCTCCTGGCGCAGGGTGCGCAGCGAGTCGGCGGTCTCCTCGGCGTCGTCGTGCACGGTGGCCAGGGCGTTGTCGATGCCGTACCCGACCATCACCAGCTCCTGGGCGACCCCGTCGTGGATCTCCCGGGCCAGCCGCTGCCGTTCCTCGTTGGTGGCGAGCGAGCGCACCTCGTCGAACAGCAGCGCGGCCTCCAGGCGCAGCGCGGCCGGGCCGGTCAGCGCGGTCACCCGGGACACCACCGGCGGCGGGTACGCGTGCGCGGTGTCCGCCTCGACGACCACGAGGCCGACCGTGCGCACCCCGGCGACCAGCGGCACGATCAGCGCCGAGACCTCCCCGGAGGCCCGGGAGCGGGCCTGCGAGCGGGCCGACGTGGTCGGCTGCTGGCTGGCCCAGGCGTCGGCGATGGCCGAGTCCGCGTCGAGCGTCGTCTCCCAGTCCACCCGGTCCGCGCCGATCTGGGCGAGCACCACGAGCCGGCCGCCGCCGCTGGCCGACAGCACCGCGCCCCGGTCGGTCTTCGCCACCACCCGCAGCTCCTCCAGGAGGTGCTCGGAGATGCCGCCCGGGTCCAGGGTGGCGCCGGGGAGCTGGCGGGCGACCGTGCGCAGCTGGGTGAGCAGCCGGGTGGCCTCCGCGTACGGCTGGGGCTTGCCCTCGCCGCGGACCCGCAGCACCCGCTGGAGCATGCCGGCGGTGTAGAGGCCGAGACCGGCCAGGATCAGCCACTGCGCGCAGACCGCCAGGTAGCCGGGCTGGCCGAGCTGCGGCTCACCGCCCACCTCGGTGAAGGCCGCGCTGACCAGCAGCGTGGCCGCCGCGACCGCGAGCAGTGCCGCGCCCTCGCGGAACCGGCGGCGCAGCGCGGTCACGGTGACCGGCACGGCGAGGTACGGCAGCACCGCCGAGGCGCCCAGCCCGCCGGTGACCCCGGCGAGGTCGGTGTCGGCGGCGACCTGGCTGGCGGCCAGCCCGAGCACCACCACCTCGGCGAAGCGGCTGATCGGGGCGAGCAGGCGGTGCTGGGGGGCCAGCACGGCGGGCAGCCCGGCGACGCCGAGCAGGGCGATCCACCACAGCTGGGTGACGTCGCGGGTGGCGAACAGGGTCAGGGCGGCGACCAGCGCGAGGAGGACCACGCGCGCCGCCGCCGCGAGGGGCTGCGTCTGCGGCTGGCTGGGTGTCGAGGCGGGCACGTGACGGATGGTAGTCAGCCCCGGTAGATCTCGGCGATCTCCGCCGCGTACGTCTTGTGCACGACCTGCCGCTTGACCTTGAGCGAGGGGGTCAGCTCACCGGTCGCCTCGGTGAAGTCCTGCGGCAGGATTCGGAACACCTTGATCGCCTCGGCCTTGGAGACCGACTGGTTGGCCTGGTCGATGGCGGTCTGCACCTCGGCGTGCAGCGCCTCGTCCCCGCGCAGGTCGGCCACGCTGGTGCCCTCGGGGCGCCCGTGCGCGGCGAGCCACTTCGGCAGCGCCTCCTCGTCGATTGTGACCAGCGCCGCGATGAACGGCTGCCGGTCGCCGACCACCAGGCACTGGCTGATCAGCGGGTGCGCCCGGACCTGGTCCTCCAGCACCGCCGGGGCGACGTTCTTGCCGCCGGCGGTCACGATGATCTCCTTCTTGCGGCCGGTGATGGAGAGGTAGCCGTCCTCGTCGAGCCGGCCTAGGTCGCCGGTGCGGAACCAGCCGTCGGCGCTGAGCGCCTCGGCGGTGGCCGCCTCGTTGTGCCAGTAGCCCCGGAAGACGATCTCCCCGGAGATCAGCACCTCGCCGTCGTCGTCGATGCGGATGGTGACGCCGGGCAGCGGCCGGCCGACCGTGCCCACCCGGGTGTGCCCGGGCAGGTTCGCCGCGGCGGCCGGCGCGGTCTCGGTGAGCCCGTAGCCCTCGCAGATGGTCACCCCGATGCCGCGGAAGAAGTGCCCGAGCCGGCTGCCGAGCGGGGCGCCGCCGGAGATCGCGTCCCGGCACCGGCCGCCCATGGCCGCCCGCAGCTTGCGGTAGACCAGCTTGTCGAAGACCGCGCGCTGGGCGCGCAGGCCCACGCTCGGCCCGTCGCGGGTCTCCAGTGCCTCGCTGTAGGCGATGGCGACCTTCTCGGCCCGGTCGAAGATCTTGCCCTTCCCGTCGGCCTCGGCCTTCTGCCGGGCGCCGTTGTAGACCTTCTCGAAGACCCGGGGTACGGAGAGCACGAAGGTCGGCTTGAACTCCTGGAGCTCACCGACCAGGTTCTTCGTGTCCGAGCAGTGCGCCATGGTGGCCCGGGCCTGCACGACGCCGACCTGGATGAGCCGGGCGAAGGCGTGCGCCAGCGGCAGGAAGAGCAGGGTGGAGGCGCCCTCGCGGAACAGGTTCGGCAGCACCGGGACGGCGTTGGCGATGTCGGCGTAGATGTTGCGGTGGGTCAGCACGCAGCCCTTGGGGCGGCCGGTGGTGCCGCTCGTGTAGATGATGGTGGCGACGTCGTCGGCCCGCAGCGCGGAGCGGCGTACCTCGACGTCGGCCGGGTCGACCGCCGCGCCGGCGGCGACCAGCTCGTCCACCGCGCCCAGCTCGATCTGCCAGACCTCGCGCAGCTCGGGCAGCCGGTCCCGGACCCCGGCGACCAGGGTGGCGTGCGCGGTGCTCTCCACCACCACGGCGACGGCGCCGGAGTCGGAGAGGATCCAGGCGGCCTGCTCGGCGCTGGACGTCTCGTAGATCGGCACGGTGATCGCGCCGGCGGCCCAGATCGCGTAGTCGAGGAGGGTCCACTCGTAGCGCGTGCGGCTCATCAACCCGACCCGGTCGCCGGGGGAGACCCCGGCCGCGACCAGGCCGCGGGCCACCGCGACCACCTCGTCGCGGAACTGCCGGCAGGTCACGTCGAGCCAGGCGCCGGTCGTGCCCTCGGCGCGCCGGACGAACTGCACGGCGTCGGGGGCGACCTCGGCGTTGTCCCAGACCGGGTCGGTCAGGTTGGCCGCGTCGCCGACGGTGACGATCGGCGGGACGGAGAACTCGCGCACCTGCACTCCCTCGTGCTCGCACTGGCCGGGCCGGCCGTGGTCGGCTTTGTCGAAACCTACCCGCCCGCCCCCGGGGAGCGGGTAGGGAGGTTGCCCGCCCGGCTGGTGGGACACCCCGGGCCGGACGCGCCGCGACCGGCGGGGGTGGAGCGGCGCGCGCCGGTCCGCCGCCGGGTAGCCTCCCCCCATGGCGGACTCCTCCACCCAGTCGATCGTCGTCGGCGCGTCACCGGACCGGGTGGCGGCGGTCATCTGCGACTTCCCCCGCTACCCCGAGTGGGCCGAGGCCGTGCGGCGGGCCGAGGTGATCGAGGAGTACGAGGACGGTTACGCCAGCCAGGTCCGGTTCACCATCGACGCGGGCGTGATGGCCGACGAGTACGTGCTGGCCTACGAGTACGCCGAGGACATCTCCCGGATCGAGTGGCACCTGGTGGCGCCCTCGAAGATGCAGAAGTCGCAGCGCGGGTCGTACGACCTGGCCGGTAACCCGGACGGAACGACCACGGTGACCTACACCCTCGAGGTGGAGCTGTCCGTGGGGATGCTCGGCATGTTTCGCCGCAAGGCCGAGAAAATGATCATGGACGCGGCGTTGAAGCAGCTCAAGCGCCGGGTAGAAGCACTCGGTGCGGCCCACTGACCCGATCGTCGTCCCGGTTGTCACGAAGGAGCCGACCCATGGGCACCACTGATCCGGGTTCGGCCCGGGAAGAGGCCGAGCGCCTCGTCGCCACGCTGCTGGCCACCGCGAAGCTGGCCGCCGCCACGCCGGGCTCCGGTCCCTGGGGCCCGCTGGGCGGGATCCTCTCGGGTGTCCTCGGTCACACGCCGGATGACGCGGGCGCGGGCGGCGGCTCGTCGACCACGCCCGGCGGCGGCGCGGGTTTCGCCACGGGATCGCCGGAATGCTGCGTCTGCCCGGTGTGCCGCGGTATCGCCGCGTTGCGGGACCCGAGTCCCGAATTCGCCGAGCGGCTGGCGACCGGCGCGGGTGACCTGGCCGCCGGTGTGGCCAGCCTGCTGCGGGCGTTCACCCCGGCCGAGCCGGCCCGACCGGGCGGTGCCACGGCGACCGGCGGGTCCGCCGGAACCGCGGCAGGGGACCACGTGTGGCGCGAGGCGACCCGCACCGGGCATGATTCTCAGCCGGCACCCGAGCAGGACGTGTGGTCCGCCGCCACCCGGGGGGAGGGCGCGGCCGAGGCGGGTGCCCCGCCCGCCGACGCCGCCGGGCCGGACGCGCCGGCACCGAGCCGGCCGCCGGCCGGCCGGCCCGTGGTGCCCGCCTCGCGGGCGTCCGGCGAGGTGGGCGAGGACGCAGCAGGCGACGGGGCCTGACCACCGGACATCCCCGGTCGCACGGCCGGTTCGGCCGGGCCCGGGCAGCACAGCAGAGGGGAGTGGCAGCGGTGACGCTGACCATCGGAGTCGACGTCGGTGGCACGAAGGTGGCCGGCGGTGTCGTGGACGACACCGGCAGGGTTCTCGTGCAGGCCCGACGGGACACCCCCGCCGACGACGTGGCCAAGACCCGCGACGTCATCACCGAACTCGTCATCGAGCTGGCCACCGGCCGGACCGTCGACGCGGTCGGCATCGGCGCGGCTGGCTGGATCGACGCCTCCCGCTCCACCGTGCTCTTCGCCCCCAACCTGGCCTGGCGGGACGAGCCATTGCGCGAGTACGTCAGCAACGCCACCGGCCTGCCGGTGATCGTGGAGAACGACGCCAACGTCGCGGCCTGGGCCGAGTTCCGCTACGGCGCGGCCCGGCATGCCGACGACTCGATGGTCATGTTCACCATCGGCACCGGCGTGGGCGGCGGGATCGTGCTCGGCGGCGAACTGGTCCGCGGTGCCCACGGCATCGCGGCCGAGCTGGGGCACATGCTCACCGTGCCGGACGGCCACCAGTGCGGCTGCGGGCGGCTGGGCTGCATCGAGCAGTACGCCAGCGGCAGCGCCCTGGTCCGCTTCGCCCGTGCGGCCGCGCGCCAGGAGCCGCACCGGGCCGTCGCCCTGCTGGAGCTGGCCGGCGGCGAGGCCGAGGGGATCACCGGGCCGATGGTGACCGCCGCCGCGAAGGGCGGCGACCCGGTCTCCGCCGAGGCGTTCGCCCAGGTCGGCCGCTGGCTCGGCACCAGCCTCGCGGACATGGCGCAGATCCTCGACCCGCAGGTGCTGGTGGTCGGCGGGGGCGTGATCGACGCCGGTGACCTGCTGCTCGGCCCGACCCGCCGGTCGTACACCGACGCTCTGGCCCAGCGCAGCCGCCTGCCCGTCGCCGAGGTGCGCCCGGCCGAGCTGGGCAACACCGCCGGCGTCATCGGCGCCGCGGACCTGGCCCGGCGGATCTGACGTGACGGCAGCAGGCGTGCCGCTGCGCGTGGTGTCCTACAACATCCACAGCCAGCGCGACGACACGGCGGCGCTGGCCGAGGTGGTCCGGGCGGCCGAGCCGGACGTGGTGATCGTCCAGGAGGGCCCGCGACGGTTCCGGTGGCGGCAGAAGTGCGCCTCGCTGGCCGACTCGTTCGGGCTGGTCGTCGCGGCCGGTGGCCTGCCGTCGCTCGGTAACCTGCTGCTGACCAGCCTGCGCGTCCGCGTGACGGCCACCCACTGCCAGCGCTACCCGCTGACCCCGGGGCGGCACCTGCGCGGTGCCGCGTACGCCGAGTGCCTCGTGGGCGGCACCCGGTTCCTGCTGGCCGGCTCCCACCTTTCCACCGATCCGGTGGAACGGCCCGCCCAGGCCGCCGCGTTCAAGCGGGAACTGGCCGCCGCGACACTGCCCGTGGTGGCCGGCGCCGACCTGAACGAGGGGCCGGACGGCGCGGCCTGGCGGACCGTCGCGGAGGGACTGACCGACGCGGCGGTCGCCATGGACCGCGCCGACCGGCACACCTACTCCTGCGCGGACCCCCGCCGGCGCATCGACGCGCTCTTCGTCGACGCGCGGATCACGGTGGTCGACTACGACGTGGTGGACACCCCGCGGACCCGGCAGGCCAGCGACCACTTCCCGGTCCTGGTCGACCTGCTGCTGCCCGCCGCGGACTGAGCCCGCGCCCGTCTCCGGCCGGTCCGCAGGGCTGGACAACGGCGGGCATTGTCGGCAGGATTTCGCACCGACCCGGCACTCGTGCCGCACAAAAGGAGATTCCCCGGTGTCCTCCTCCACCGACCTCGGCCGTCCCGACCCGGACCCGGCGGTCGCCCCGGCCCCGGACGGCCGCCCGGTCTCCGACCGGGGCGACACCGTCTGCGTCATCGGCGCCGGGGCCAGCGGCCTGACGGCCGTCAAGAACCTCCGCGAGGCCGGCTTCGGCGTGGACTGCTACGAGCGGGAGACCGGTGTCGGCGGGGCGTGGAACTGGCGGCACGACCGCAGCCCGGTGTACGCCAGCACGCACCTCATCTCGTCCCGTCCGTTCACCCAGTTCCCCGACTTCCCGATGCCGGACGACTGGCCGGACTACCCGCACCACGCCCAGCTGCTGTCCTACTTCGAGCGCTACGCCGACCACTTCGACCTGCGCCAGCACGTCTGGTTCGGCACCGAGGTGGTCCGGGTGGAGCCGGTCGAGGGGGACCGCTGGGACGTCACGACCCGCAGCACCGGCGGCTACGGCCCGGAGCGCACCTCCCGCTACGCGGCAGTGGTGCTGGCCAACGGTCACAACTGGTCGCCGAAGCTGCCCCGCTACGAGGGGCTGGAGCAGTTCCGGGGCGAGGTTATGCACGCCTCGTCCTACAAGGACCCGGCCCAGCTGCGTGGCAAGCGGGTGCTGGTGGTCGGGGCCGGCAACACCGGCTGTGACATCGCGGTCGAGGCCGCCCAGCAGGCGTCCCGTTGCTGGCACTCCACCCGCCGCGGCTACTGGTACGCCCCGAAGTACGTCTTCGGCCGCCCCGCCGACCAGGTCAACGACACCCTGCTCGCGCTGCGGGTGCCCCTGCGCGTGCGGCAGTGGCTCTACCACTGGACGCTGCGGCTGACCGTCGGCGATCTGACCCGGTTCGGCCTGCCCCGGCCCGACCACCGGGTCTACGAGACGCACCCCATCGCCAACAGCCAGCTCGTCTACTACGTGGGCCACGGCGAGGTCACCCCGGTGCCGGACGTCGCCCGGTTCGGTGACCGCACCGTCGAGCTGGCCGACGGCCGCGAGATCGACCCCGAGCTGGTCGTCTTCGCCACCGGCTACCTGCCGCGCTTCGAGTTCCTGGAGGGCCGCGTGCTCGGCGACGCGGACGGCTCGGGCCGGCCCCGGCTCTGGCTCAACGCGTTCGCCGCCGGCCACCCCACCCTGGCCGTGGTGGGCCTGGTGCAGCCCGACTCCGGCATCTTCCCCATCTCGCACTGGCAGAGCGTGCTCTTCGCCCGGCTGCTCACCCTGCGCACCACCCGCCCGGACCGGGCCGCCGCGTTCGGCCGCAAGGTCGCCGCCGGCCTCGGCGAGCGGTACTCGGGGAAGGTCAAGGACAGCACCCGGCACTGGTTCGAGGTCGGGCACGCCGACTACCTGCGCGCGCTCCAGCGGGCGCTCCACGACCTGGAGGACAAGTGAGCGCGCAGCGGGTGCGGGTCGTCCGGGGCTGGGAGTGGGCCCGTCCGGAGCAGCCGGCCCGCCGCGAGGTCGTCGCCGCGGTGCCCGAGCTGGACCAGGCGAAGCCGCCGCTGCTGTTCGTGCCCGGGTTCGGGCACGGGGCGTGGGCGTTCGCCGAGCACTGGCTGGGCCACGCCGCCGGCCGGGGCTTCCCGGCGTACGCGCTGAGCCTGCGCGGGCACGGCGGCAGCGAGCCGGCGCCGGGGGCGACGCTGCGGTCGTACACCCATGACGTGGTGCAGGTGGCGGCGAGCCTGCCGCGGCAGGCGGTGCTGGTGGGGCACGGCGCCGGCGCCCGGGTCGTCGCCCACGCGCTGGCCCGCTACCCGGCCCGGGCGGCGGTCCTGGTGGCTCCGGTGCTCGGCGGCTGGGGCACCTTCGGCACGGCGCTGCGCCGCAATCCCGTCGGCACGGTGCCCGCGGTGTTCGGCGCCGGCCTGCGGCTGAACCGGCGGCAGCTGTTCAGCCGGGAACTGCCCGACGCCGAGGCCCGCCGGCACGTCGCGCGGCTGGGCCGGGCCAGCCGCCGCGCGCAGTGGCAGTTGCTGACCGGGCGGCAGCCCGAGCCGGCGGTGGGCCGCCCGGCCGTGCTGGTGCTGGGCAGCCCCGACGACCGGGTGGTCCCGCCGGCCGCGCTGACCCGGGCGGCCCGCCGCTACGCCTCGGCCCCGCTGCTGTTTCCCGGCATGGGGCACGACCTGATGCTCGACGCCCGCTGGCGGGAGCCGGTCGACGCGATCCTCGACTGGCTGGAGAAGGATCCGGCGCCGGCCCTCGGCTGAGCGCCGGGTCAGGCGCCCCGGGCACGCCGGGTGACCAGGGCGGTCGTGTCCTCCAGCGCGCTCAGGTAGGACGCCGCCCAGGCGTGGATGTCGTTGCGGCCCAGGTGCTCCCGCATGGCCCGCATCCGGGCCGCGACATCCTCCGGCGCGGCCCGCAGGGCGGCCAGCAGCGCCGCCTTCAGCCCGTCCAGGTCGTGCGGGTTGACCAGGTACGCCTGCGGCAGCTCGGCGGCCGCCCCGGCGAACTCGCTGAGCAGCAGCGCGCCGGTGCCGTCGACCCGGGCGGCCACGTACTCCTTCGCCACCAGGTTCATCCCGTCCCGCAGCGGGGTCACCGCCATCACGTCGGCGACCCGGTAGAGCGCGACCAGCTCGGTGCGGTCGAAGGGCTGGCTGAGGTAGTGGATGGCCGGCTCGCCGACCCGGCCGAACTCGCCGTTGATCCGGCCGACCTGGTGCTCCACCCGGTCGCGCAGGACCTGGTACTGGGCCACCCGGTCCCGGCTGGGCACCACGACCTGCACCAGGACGGTGTCCCGGACCTTGACGTCCCCGCTGGTCAGCAGCTCGTGGTAGGCCTTGAGCCGCTGCTCGATGCCCTTGGTGTAGTCCATCCGGTCGACGCTGAGGATGACGCGCTCCGGGTCGCCGAGGTCCTGGCGCAGCCGCCGGGCGCGGTCGGCGACGTCGGGCCGGGCGGCGAGCGCGGCCATCTCGGCGGTGTCGATGGAGACCGGGAAGGCGCCGATCCGCACCACCCGGTCGCCGACGCCGATCCGCCGGTCGGTGGCGGGCAGGTCGAGCACCTTCGTCGCGAGCTGGGCGAAGTTGTGCGCGGCCTGGGCGCGCTGGAAGCCGATCAGGTCGGCGCCGAGCATCCCGCGCAGCAGCTCGGCCCGGCGCGGGAGCTGCATGAACAGCTCCGGCGGCGGGAACGGCACGTGCAGGAAGAAGCCGATCCGCAGGTCGGGGCGGAGGCCGCGGAGCAGCCCCGGCACGAGCTGGAGGTGGTAGTCCTGCACCCAGACCAGCCCGCCCGGCTCGGCCACCTCGGCGGCGGCCTCGGCGAACCGCTGGTTGACCCGCTGGTACGCCTCCCACCAGCGCCGGTGGTACACGGGCTGCTCGACCGCGTCGTGGTAGAGCGGCCAGAGGGTGGCATTCGCGAAGCCCTCGTAGTGGTCGCGGAAGTCCTCCGCGCTGAGCGGGACGGTGCGCATCCGGACGCCGTCCACGTCGGGCAGGTACGGGGCCGGGCCGGTGCCGCCGGCCCAGCCCACCCAGGTCGCCGGGGTGTGCCGGAGCAGCGGGTGCAGGGCGCTCACCAGGCCGCCGGGGCTGCGGCGCCACTCGAAGGCGCCGTCCGGCGCCACACTGTCGTCGATGGGCAGGCGGTTGGCCACCACCACGAGGGGAGTCTGTCGCATCTCGGGCATTCCGATCAGCAGAGGACCGACCACCGGAGGATGGGCACAACCCGGACAGCCGGTGCGGGAAGTGACGGACAGCGGTATTCCTACTGACCGTAAGTTACACCCCTGTTACGCCACCGGCCCGGGGCGCCTGCCGTCCCGCCATCCGGGCGGCACCCGCCGGGTCAGACGACCGCGCCGTCGTCCGGGTCGTGCTCGTCGGAGTCGCCGGGGCGCAGCCGCCAGATCAGCATCACGAAGCCGGCCAGGATGCCGGTGAAGCCGAGCAGGGTCACCACCGACGGGTCGACCACCGACAGCACGGTGGGCGACAGGAAGAGCAGGAACCCGACCACGATGCAGAGCACGCCGAGCACCGCGTACTTCGAGAAGCGCGGCAGCGGGGGCGGCGGTGGCGGGGTGAAGTGCTCCTCGTCCCCGTCGCCGGGCAGGTCGGCGCCGAAGGTGTCCAGGCCGTCCAGGAGCGAAGGCTCGTCCTGCCGCCCGCGGCTCACCGAGATGCCGGAGACGTCCGCCGCGTAGGGCAGCCGCCGCACGTCGGTGGCCGTGGGGCCGGCGGTCTCCTCGGCCCGGCCCGCGACGCCGCCGCCCGGGGCGGCCGGGTCGACCGGGTCGTCGACGTCCTCCGCGGCCGGCCAGGGGTGGCTCCCCGCGCTCGGCGCGGTGTGGAAACCGGCGACGATCTTCGCCCACTCGGCCTCG
Organism: Micromonospora sp. NPDC004551; assembly: GCF_040609975.1. Lineage (NCBI taxonomy): Bacteria > Bacillati > Actinomycetota > Actinomycetes > Micromonosporales > Micromonosporaceae > Micromonospora > Micromonospora sp. NPDC004551. The sequence continues at coordinate 93,146 of NZ_JBEXLM010000002.1, forward strand.
ATGTCCGGCTCGTCGTCGCGGGCCGGCTCGCGGCCCTCCTCGTCGGTGAGCTGGGTGAGGTAGTCGCGGGCGGTGGTGAGGTGCGAGCGGTCGACGTAGAGCCGGTCGATCGGGCGGGACGGGACGGTGGTGGTGCGCGTCACCGGGTTGAGGTCGGCCGAGGGCTGGAGGTAGGCGGCGATGCCACCGGCGGCGAGCACGTCGAGCAGGTGCTCACCGACGCGCGGATCGACGTCGCCCGCGACCGCGTACTCCGCCGCGTCGAGCCCGTTGTCCCGCCGTCCCCGACGGGGGCCACCCCCTGACACCGGACACCCCCTTCGCCGCACCGTCGTGCCCTGAATCCTGACACGTCGGGACCCGGTTCCGGGAGTGCGTTGTGGCGTGCCGCTCCCTGTTCGTACGCTCTTCCCCGACAGTCCCGCTCGCCGACGGCGCCGCGGGCCCGGTCCCGGCGGCCCCGGCGACCGTGGTCCGTCACCGCTCCCGCCTGGAAGGATCCCGGTGCTGTACTGGCTGCTGAAGTACGTCATCCTGGGCCCGCTGCTGAGGTTGATCTTCCGCCCGCAGGTGGAGGGGCTGGAGAACGTCCCGGAGGCCGGCCCGGTGATCCTGGCCAGCAACCACCTCTCGTTCTCGGACTCGATCTTCACCCCATTGATCGTCAAGCGAAAAGTCACTTTCATCGCGAAAGCCGAATACTTCACCGGCCGGGGCCTCAAGGGCTGGCTGACCAAGATGTTCTTCGTCGGCTCCGGCACCATCCCGGTCGACCGCTCCGGCGGCCGGGCCGCCCGTGCCGCCCTCGACACCCAGCTCCAGGTGCTGCGCGCGGGCGGCATCGCGGGCATCTACCCGGAGGGCACCCGCTCGCCGGACGGCCGGCTCTACCGGGGCAAGACCGGGGTGGCCCGGCTCGCCCTGGAGAGCGGCGCCCCGGTCGTGCCGATGGCCATGCTCAACTCCGACGCCATCCAGCCGACCGGCCAGATCATCCCCAACCTCGGCCGGGTGCGGATCCGCTTCGGCGCCCCGCTCGACTTCTCCCGCTACGCCGGGATGTCCGGCGACCGGTTCGTCGAGCGCGCCGTCACCGACGAGATCATGTACGAGCTGATGGAGCTCTCCGGCCGCGAGTACGTGGACATGTACGCGCAGAAGGCGAAGGCCCGGCCCCCGGAGCCGGTGCCCGCCTGATCCGCCGGCGGGGCGGGGCTCAGCAGGCGACCGCCGGGCCGGCGTCCGGCACCGGGCGGCGGGCCAGGGCCAGCAGCCCGGGCGCCTCGTTGCGCTGGGCGAACGCCCGCACCTCCGCCAGCGGGGCGGCCTCCGGGTCACCGGCCAGCTCCAGCTCGGCCGCGGCCAGGGCGAGGGCCAGCATCCGGTCGGTCACGTCCGGGATGCCCGCGTAGATCTCGGCGCCGGCCAGGTGCAGCTCGGCCGCCCGCCGGTGGTCGCCGTCGGCCGCCGCGACCGCACCGGTCACCGTCCGCAGCGCCGCCTCCGACCAGGGCGTGCGGTGGTCGAGCCGGTCCAGCATGGCCCGGACCCGCACGGCCGCGTCCCGGCCGGCCAGGGCGGCGGCGTACGCGGCGGCGGCGATCCACTCGCCGCTGGCCAGCGCGGGCACCGCCGACCAGGTCTCCGCCAGCTCGTCGACCAGCTCCGCGGCCTCCTCGGCGCGGCCCTGCAACGCCCGGCACAGCGCCGCCATGCCGAGCATGGTCCAGTGCGGCCGGTGGAAGCCACTGCGACGGGCGCTGTCCAGCGCGGCGGCCACGTCGTCGCGGTGCCGGGGCGGGGCCGCGCCGTCGCGCGGGCTCGGCGCGGGCCGGGGTGCCGGCGGCACCGGCTGCCCGCGCAGCACCAGCAGGCAGGAGCGCAGCCCGCGCACCTGCATGTCCCAGCCGCCGGTCGGGGTGTCGACGAACGCGTCCGCGGCCGTGATCACCCGGCCGAAGTCCCCGTCGAAGTAGGCCCGCATGGCCTCGCCGGAGTAGCTGGTGGTCAGCGTCTGCCCGCTCGCCGTCCGGGCCGGCGCGGTGGTCAGCAGGGCGTCCGAGCGCAGCCAGTCGCCCTCCTCGCGGACCGCGTACGCGAGGTTCTGCACCGCCCGGTGCAGGGCGATCAGCTGCTGGTCCCGGCTGTATTCCACGAGCGCGTGCAGGTCGTCCAGGCCGGACCGGTCGCCCGCCTGGTAGCGCGCGGTGGCGGCGGTGATCCGGGCGTTGGTGCGGGTCTCCGACAACCCCAGCCGCTCGCCGATCTCCGCCGCGGTCTCGGCGGCGGCGACCGCCGCGTCCCGCTCGTAGTTGAGCATGTGCAGCCGGCCCAGCTCGGCGTACGCGTCGGCCTTCTGCGGGCTGTCCGGCAGCGGCTCGAACAGCCCCACCGCCCGGTCCAGGCAGGCCACCGCCGCGCCCCGGTCGGCGCGCAGCCAGGCCGCCTGGCCCAGCAGCGTCCAGGCCCGCGCCGCGCAGGCGACGTCGCCGTGCGCGAGCAGCCGGTCGGCGAGCGCGTGCAGCTGCTCCGGCCCGCCGCCGGAGAGGAACGCGTTGCCGTCCCGGTAGAAGGAGATCTCGGTGCTCAGCAGCTCCAGCTGGAGGCGGCCCACCGGGTCGCTGTCGTCGGCCAGGCCGAGCGCCCGGCCCGCGTGCGCCGCCGCCGCGTCCAGCCCGTGCAGGGCGTACGCCCGGCGGGCCGCCCGGTGCAGCGCGGCGCGCGCCGGCCCGGCGTAGCGCTGCGTGTCCATGCCCAGGGTCCGGGCGATCTCGTGGGCGGCCCAGCGGTGGTGGGCGAGCACCTCGGCCAGGTCGGTGTCCCGGGTGTGCGAGAGGGCGTCCAGCCAGTCCGCGGTGCGCTCGTGCCGGGCCACCCGCTCGGTGCGCGGCAGCCGCTGGTAGCAGACGTCCCGGACCAGCACGTGCCGGAACCGGAACTCCGGCTGCCCGGCCATCGTGGACGCGGCCTGCTCGTGCACGAAGTCGCGCTGCTCCAGCCGGCGCAACGCCCGCTCCACCGGCTCGACCGGTTGCCCGAGCGCGGCGGCCACCGCGCCCGGCCAGAACTGCACACCCACCACCGAGGCGGCCAGCAGCACCGCCCGGTCCTTGGCGTCGAGCAGGTCGACCCGGTTGGCGATGACCGCGTGCACACTCTCCGGCATGGGCAGGTCGAGGTGCTTCTCCAGCGACCAGCCGCGCCCCGACTGGCGCAGCGCGCCCTGCTCGATGAGCATCCGCACATACTCGTGGGCGTAGAGCGGGTTGCCGCCGGCCACCTCGACCAGCGGAGTGAGCATCTCGGCGGGGAACGCGGCCTGGCCGAACATGTGCGCGTAGAGCGAGGCGATGCCGGTGTCCCGCAGCGGGGGCAGGGTGATGGTCACCGAGCCGGTGATGGTGCCCGCCCAGCTCGGGTCCCGGTCGACCAGCTCCGGGCGGGCGGTGCAGAGCAGCAGCAGCGGCACGTCCCGGGCGGCGGCGCCGAGCAGCTCGACGAAGCGCAGCATGGCGTCGTCGGCCCAGTGCAGGTCCTCGAAGACCAGCACGGTGGGGCGCCGCGCGGCCAGCGCCAGGAGGAACCGCCGCCAGGCCGACTCGGCCTCCTCGGCGGGCAGGGCGGTGCCGGTGAGCCCGACCAGCGGGCGCAGCGCGTCGACCAGGCGGTCCCGCTCGGCCGGGCCGACCAGTTCGGCGACCGCGGCGGTGAGGCGCTGGGCGGCCGTGGACGCCGGGTCGGTGTCGAGGATGCCGGCCTCGGTCTTCACGACGTCGGCCAGCGCGGAGAAGGTGACGTTCTCACCGAACGGGGGGCACCGCCCGGTGCGCCAGGTCAGCGGCTCGTCGACCAGCCGCCCGGCGTGCCGGTGCAGCTCCCGGATCAGCCGGCTCTTGCCCAGCCCGGCCCGGCCGAAGACGGTCACCACCTGGGGCAGGCGGTCGCGCAGCGAACGGTGCAGCGCGTTGACCAGCAGGCCCAGCTCGTGCTCGCGGTCGATGAGCGGGGTGACGTCGGGCTCGCGGTCGGTGGGCTGCCGGCGTACCGGGGCCAGCGCCAGCCAGACCTCGGTGGGCGTGGAGCGGCCGCGCAGGGTGACCGGCGGCTGCTCCTCGTAGCGGATGGCGTCCTTGGTGAGCGCGTGCGTGGCGCCGCAGACCAGCACCCCGCCGGGCGGGGCCACCGACTGCATGCGGGACGCCGTGTTGACCACGTCGCCGGCCACGATGGCCTGCCCGCCGTCGCGGGCGGCGGCCACGTCCACCAGCGCCTCGCCGGTGGCCACACCGACCCGGAAGCGCAGCTCGTCGTGGCCGCTCGGGGCGAACCGGGTGAGCACCCGTTGCAGCTCCAGCCCGGCCCGTACGCAGCGCAGCGCGTCGGTCTCGGTGGCCACCGGCGCGCCGAAGAGCGCCATCACGGCGTCGCCGATGTACTTCTCCACCACCCCGCCGTACTGCCCGACGACCCGCTTGGCGGCGGAGAAGAAGCCGGTCTGCATGCCGCGGACCTGCTCCGGGTCGGCCCGTTCGACGTACGGGGTGAAGTCGATGAGGTCGACGAAGAGCACGCTCACCCGGCGGCGGTCCTCCTGCGGCGTCGGCACCGGCTGCCGGGCCCCGGCCCGCGGCGCGCCGCACGAGGTGCAGAACGTCACGTCGGCGGCGAGCGGGCGCAGGCAGTGCGGGCAGACGGCACCCAGCTCGGCGCCGCAGCCGCCGCAGAAGCGGTCGCCGTCGGTCGCGGTACGTCCACACCGGTCACACTGCGCGGAGATGTCAGGCCTCCACTGGATCTTCCGGCCGGTCCCGGCCGGGCGCCGTCCCCCGCGGCGTCACGGTGAGTATCCCGCCCAGCGGCAGTGTCAGGTACCGGGCTGTTGGCTTGTGGACACTCGTCCGGGCGGCCGGTGCGGCCGCCGGGCGACTAGATTCATGCCGCCGGACGACGACGACCGCGATCGAGGGGGACCAACCATGGTGTACGTGAAGCTGGACAGCGACTGGACCGACGGCGACGGCGTCGCCCACGCGGCGGGCGAGTCCGTCGACGTGGACGCGGCCACCCTGGCCGTGCTCCAGGCCGAGGGCATCGTCAGCGAGGGCTCCGGCGGCGGCAAGGACACCAGCGAGTGGGCCGGCCCGGGCAGCACCACCGCGTGGGCGGGTCCGGGCAGCGCCGGCGTCTGAGCCGGTCGGACACGACGACGAAGGGCCGGGGCGTGGTGCCCCGGCCCTTCTGCGTGCGCGTGCTGCGCCCGGAGCCGGCGTAGCGGGGCCGGCTGTCGCGGGCGTGCGGTCAGCGGTCGTTCATGCCGGCGCGGCGGCGCAGTGCGGCCACGTCGGTGACCACGATCCGGCGCCCCTCGGTGCGCAGCCAGCCCCGGCTGGCGAAGGAGCCGATGGCCTGGTTGACGCTCTGCCGCGAGCCGCCGGCCATCTCGGCGAGCTGGCTCTGGTTGAGTTCGATGGTGATCATCGGGGCCTGGCTCTCGCCGGCCAGCCGGACCAGCGTCTTGGCCACCCGGCCGGGCAGGTCGAGGAAGACGTGGTCGGCGTTCTGCTCGGTGAGCCGCCGGATCAGCTGGCCGAGGGAGCGCATCACCGCGTCGAGGATGCGCGGGTTGGAGTGCACCAGCTCCATGAAGGCCGGCCGGGACAGCGCGAGCGCGGCGCAGTCCTCGATGGCCTCGGCCGACGCCGACCGGGTCGAGGCGTCGAGCAGGGAGACCTCGCCCAGCACGTCCGGGGGCCGGATGACCGACAGCACCGCGCGCTCGCCGGTCGGGGCGGTGCGGAACACCGCCACCGCGCCGCGGCGCAGCACGATCAGCGACTCGCCGGGGTCGTTCTCGACGAACAGCAGCTGGCCCTTGCGGTAGGTGCGCGGCACGGCCGCGGCGATGACCCGCTGCCGCACCTCCGGCTCCAGCCCGGCGAACATCTCGACGCCCGTGAGCGCGTCACCCGGCTCCGGAAGGCGCATCTCCACGGCCCAACCCCTCCCCGGTCAAGGACCACAACCCGCGACGCCGGGTGAACCTGATCATCCCCGGCACGAGGCATCTCAACCGGTTCGGCGTCCGGTGGCGGTACACATCAGATCATGACGCTCCGGTCGCGTGCTGTACACCCCCGGAGACACTTCCGTGACCGTCCCCAGCTGCGCTGGCCTGCCGTCTCGGCGCGGCGGACGCCCCGGCGACCGGCGGGTGACGGCGGTGGGCGAGGATGGTGCCGATGGTCTACCGCTACTTCTACGACTGCGAGTTCATCGAGGACGGCCGCATCGTCGACCTGGTGTCGATCGGCGTCGTCGACGAGTACGGCCGCGAGTTCTACGCGGTCTCCACGGAGTTCGACGACTCCCGGGCGGTGCCCTGGGTGCGCCGTAACGTGCTGGACAAGCTCCCGTCGCCGGCCGACCGGGCCTGGCGGTCCCGGGAGCGGATCCGCGACGACCTCTACGAGTTCCTCATGGCGCCGGTCCGTGACCGGCCGGGGGAGCAGCTGGAGCTCTGGGCCTGGTACGCGGCGTACGACCACGTGGTGCTGGCCCAGCTCTGGGGGGCGATGCCGGCGTTGCCGCGGGAGATCCCCCGGTTCACCAAGGAGCTGCGTCAGCTCTGGGACGACCGGGGCCGGCCGCGGCTGCCCGACGCCGACGCGGACCGGCACGACGCGCTGGTCGACGCCCGGCACAACCTGGCCCGCTGGCGGGCCATGACCGACCGGTGAGCTGTCGGCAGGTTTGACCGGTTCTGTCCCGGGCACGGTTCGCAGTGAACCGATCGCGAGGGAGGGGCGCATGAGCCAGCAGCCGACCAGCGCCGAGGATGGCCGCCGCCGGGTCACCGAGCTGATCCGGGACGCGCGCATCTGCCTGCTGACCACCACCGCAGTCGACGGGCGGCTGGTCAGCCGCCCGATGGGGCTCCAGGAGGCCGAGTTCGACGGCGACCTGTGGTTCTTCGCGTACGCGGACTCCGCGAAGATCCGCCAGATCCGGGTCAACCCGCAGGTCAACGTCGGTTTCTCCGACCAGCGGCACCACGCCTGGGTGTCGGTGGCCGGCACGGCCGTCGAGCAGTGGGACCGGGCCCGGGCCGAGCGGCTGTGGAACCCGCTGCTGAGGACCTGGTTCCCGGACGGGCTGGACACCCCGGGCGTCACGCTGCTCCGGGTGCACGCCGGCTCGGCCGAGTACTGGGACGCGCCGGGCAACACGGTGGTGAACCTGCTCGGCCTGGCCCGGGCGGCGGTGACCGGGCAGCCGCCGCGGGTGGGGGAGAACCACCAGGTCAGCTACTGACCGGTAGCCGGCCCGGGGGCCGGAACGGGCCGGGGCGCGGTGTCGGCGGGCACCCACGCCGACTACAGTGCGCACTGACGGCCCGCCCCGGGCCGGCAACGGCGCCGATGGTCTGATCTGACACATATCCTGGGGCTTATCCGGGCTTCACCTGATGCTCCAGGAGGATGAGCAGATCATGCGTATCGGCGTGCTCACCGGCGGCGGCGACTGCCCTGGTCTCAATGCGGTGATTCGGGCGGTGGTCCGCAAGGGCGTCGCCACCTACGGTCACGAGTTCGTGGGCTTCCGCGACGGCTGGAAGGGCCCGCTGGAGGGTCTGTCCAAGCCGCTGGGCATCGCGGACGTCCGCGGGATCCTGCCGCGCGGCGGCACCATCCTCGGCTCGTCCCGGACCAACCCCTTCAAGATCGACGGCGGCGTCGAGCGGATCAAGGACAACCTGGCCGCGCAGGGCGTGGACGCGCTGATCGCGATCGGCGGCGAGGACACCCTCGGTGTCGCCACCAAGCTGCACGAGCTGGGTGTCCACGTCATCGGCGTGCCGAAGACCATCGACAACGACCTCGGCGCCACCGACTACACCTTCGGCTTCGACACCGCGGTCAACATCGCCATGGAGGCGATCGACCGGCTGCACACCACGGCGGAGAGCCACCACCGCACCCTGGTCGTCGAGGTGATGGGCCGGCACGCCGGCTGGATCGCCCTGCACGCCGGTCTCGCCGGCGGCGCCAACGTGATCCTGCTCCCGGAGCGGCAGTTCGACGTCGAGCAGGTGGCCGGCTACGTCGAGAAGCGCTTCCAGCACCAGTACGCCCCGATCGTCGTGGTCGCCGAGGGCGCCCAGCCGCTGGACGGCCAGATGGTGCTGCACAACCAGGAGCTCGACGCGTTCGGCCACGTCCGCCTCGGCGGCATCGGCCAGTGGCTCGCCGAGCAGCTGGAGGCGAAGACCGGCAAGGAGGCCCGCACCGTGGTCCTCGGCCACATCCAGCGCGGCGGCACCCCGACCGCGTTCGACCGGGTGCTCGCCACCCGGCTCGGCCTGCACGCGATCGACGCCGCCAACGAGGGCGACTGGGGCAAGATGGTCGCGATGCAGAGCACGGACATCGTCCGCGTCCCGCTGGCCGACGCCACCCGGGAGCTGAAGACCGTGCCGCTGGAGCGGTACGCCGAGGCCGAGGTCTTCTTCGGCAGCTGACGACGGCGGCGGCGCGGCGGGTCCGTCGAGGGCCCGCCGCGCCGCACCTCCACCCGAGAGGGGTACGGCTCATGGCACCCGAGGTGCACACGGTCGCGGTTATCGGCGCGGGCAAGATCGGCGAGCTGATGCTCTCCGGCCTGCTCCGCTCCGGCTGGCCGGTCGAGCGGCTGCTCGCCACCGCCCGGCGGCCCGCCCGCGCCGAGGAACTGACCGCCCGGTACGGCGTCCGGGTGGTGGACAACCTCACCGCGGTCGACGAGGCCGAGGTGCTCGCCGTCTCCGTCAAGCCGCAGGACGCGGCCGCGCTGCTGGACGAGATCGGTCCCAAGGTGCCGGCCGACAAGCTGGTCATCTCGCTCTGCGCCGGCCTGCCCACCGCCTTCTTCAACCGCCGGCTGCCCGAGGGCACCCCGGTGGTCCGGGTCATGACCAACACCCCGGCCCTGGTCGACGAGGCCATGAGCGCGATCTCGCCCGGCGCGCACGCCACGGGCGCGCACCTGGCCCTGGCCGAGGAGATGTTCAAGCCGCTCGGCACCACCCTGCGCGTGCCCGAGTCGCAGCAGGACGCGGTGACCGCGCTCTCCGGCTCCGGCCCGGCCTACTTCTACCTGCTGGTCGAGGCCATGATCGACGCGGGCATCCTGCTCGGCCTGCCCCGCCAGGTGGCGCACGACCTGATCGTGCAGACCGCCATCGGCTCCGCCGTGATGCTGCGCGACTCGGGCGAGCACCCGGTGAAGCTCCGCGAGGCGGTCACCTCGCCGGCCGGCACCACCATCAACGCCATCCGCGAGCTGGAGAACCACGGCGTCCGCGCGGCCATGCTGGCGGCCCTGGAGGCGGCCCGGGACCGGGCCCGCGAGCTGGCCGCTCAGGCCGACTGACCCGCCGCGCCCCGCCCGCGCGGCGACCGGAGGCCGGGCTGCGGCGGCGTGGCCCATACTGGCGCGGTGTTCACTCTCGCCCAGGCGCGACACCTGGTGGCCACCCTGCGGCCGCGCGTCGACGAGCTGATCCGGCTCCGCGCCGACCTCGCCGAACTCCGGATCGATCTGGCCGACCACGGGGTCAGCGCCCTCGGCGGGCTGGCCGAGGTGAAGGCCCTGGAGGCCCGGCTGCACGCTCTCGTGGAGGAGTTCCACCAGCACGGCATCCAGGTGAAGGGGATCGCCCCGGTGCTGCTCGACTTCCCCGGCGAGCGGGACGGCCGGGCGGTGCTCTGGTGCTGGCTGGAGGGGGACACCGACATCCGCTGGTACCACCGTGCGGAGTGCGGCTTCGCCGGCCGCCGCCCGGTCTGATCCGCCGCCCGGCCGCGTCGACTCCTCCGCGGTGATCGACCGCGCCCGCCGGGCCGGTGCGCCGACCTCAGGTGGCCTGCCGCGCCACCCGGTCGCCGGCCACCGGGCGGGCGCCGGCGCCCGCCCGGTCGAGTCGCCGGACCACACCGACGACGTCGGTGAAGGCGTCGATGAAGGCGTCGACGTGCCGAGAGTCGAAATCCGCCGGTTGCCGGACACCGCTCTCCAGGCAGCCCACGAAATGCAGGCCCGCGCCGCCGGCGGCCAGCGCGTCGCCCGGTGAATCTCCCACGTAGACGCACTGCCGCGGCGGTATCGCCGTCGCCGCCAGCAGTTCGTCGAAGGCCCGCGGATCCGGCTTGCGGAAACGCGTGTTGCCGGCGTGGTAGATGCCACTGACCCGCTCGGCCAGGGCATGACCGGCCGTCGACATGTGCCGGACCTCGTCCTCGGTCCGGGACGTCAGCAGGAACACCGCCCGGCCCTCCCGCACGAACTCGTCCAGCGCGCGCAGATTCTCCGCGGGGATGAGATCCAGACGGCCGTCGGCGATGTGCCGTTCCAGCGCGCGCCGATGAAGCGCCGCGAACCGGGGCAGGTCGAGGCCCGGCGACCGCTTGGGCATGGCGTCCAGCAGCGGCTCGCCCCAGGTGGACAGGTGCGCGTCCGGTGACATCGGTGGCCGGCCCATCTCCGCCAGGACTTCGTTCTCCAGCGCGAACGAGGCGGCTCGCGTGAGGCACAGGGTGTCGTCGAAGTCCACGATCACGGCCCGGATCACCGGCCCAGCCTAACGTCCACGCGGCACCGTCGCCACGGCGAAAACCTTCACCCCCGCGCGTGGCCCCGGCAACGATTTGTAGCCATAAGGGTCAATCGGCAACCGGCGCGAAATGTTGATCTTCCGTCCGACTCCGATTCATTGATATCTATCTCCCACCACCACTTCCCACCCCCAGGAGTGCGACGTGCGGAGATCCCGTCTTGCCACCCTCGCCCTGACCCTGGCCGCCACGCTCGGCGTCACGCTGACGCTGGGCGCCGCCCCCGCCCAGGCGGCCGCGACCGACCGCTACGTCGCTCTCGGCGACTCGTACGCCTCCGGCGTCGGCGCCGACAGCTACACCTCCGAGAGCGGGTCCTGCCTGCGCAGCAACAACGCCTACCCGGCCCTCTACAACACCAACATCAGACCGGCCTCGTACCGCTCGGTCGCCTGCTCCGGCGCGACCACCACGGACGTCATCAACAACCAGCTCTCCGCGCTCTCCTCGACCACCACGCTGGTCAGCGTCACGATCGGGGGCAACGACGTCGGCTTCTCCAGCATCATGACCACCTGCGTGCTCCAGGGCGAGACCCAGTGCGTGGCGGCGATCCAGGCCGCGGAGGACAAGGCCCGCACCCAGCTTCCCGGCAAGCTGGCGAACGTCTACAACGGCATCAAGAGCCGGGCGCCCTCCGCCCGCGTCGTGGTCGTCGGCTACCCGGTCTTCTACCAGCTCGGCACGGTCTGCGTGGGCCTCAGCGCCACCTCCCGCGCGAAGATCAACGAGGGGATCAACCTGGTCGACGACATCACGCGCACGGCGGCCACCTCGGCCGGCTTCACCTTCGCCGACGTCCGCTCGATCTTCGTGGGGCACCAGCTGTGCAGCTACGGCGAGAAGTGGCTGCACGCGTTGAACTACCTGAACCTCACCGTCTCGTACCACCCGACGGCCGCGGGGCAGTCCGGCGGCTACTACCCGGTCTTCCGCTCCGCCGCGGGCTGACCAGTCGAGCGGGCGGCGGGGCCCGGGGTGTGGACGACACCCCGGGCCCCCACCGCCGTCGGGCTCAGTAGAGCAGGTACGGGCGCCGCCGCCGGTCGAAGGCCGCCAGCTCGTCGGCCCAGGCGCCGACCACGTCGTCCACCTCGGCTCCGGCGTCGATCATCGTGCGCAGCCGGGACGAGCCGGTCAGCTTGTCCACCCAGTACGGCCGGACGGTGTCGTACGAGTCGTACCGCCACGCGAACGCCGGGTACTTCCGCGCCTCGACCAGCATGGCCACCGCGGTGCGGATCGGGTCGTAGGCGGCCCGGTCGACGACCTTGACCTCGACGCCGGCGCACAGCTTGTTGAGCAGGGCCGGCTTCTGCCCCGCCGCCGTCGGGGAGAAGTACGCCTCGCGGAACTCGACGCCCGGCAGGTCCCGGGCGTTGAGCCGGTCCCCCCAGTGGTGGTCGAAGTCGCCGGCGAGCCCGCCGATCAGCTCGAACGGCCGGCAGGTGCCCCGCCCCTCGGTGATCGACGCGACGCCCTCGAACAGGCAGGTGCCGGGGTAGACCAGCGCGGTGTCGGGCGTGGGCATGTTCGGGCTGGGCATCACCCAGGGCAGGTCGGTGTCGGCGGCGAGCCGGTCCCGCTTCCAGTTCCGGCACCGCACCACCTCCAGCTCGACCGGCCGTCCGGCGTCGGCGGGCAGGAACTCCGCGTTGAAGAACCGGGCCAGCTCGCCGACGGTCATGCCGTGCTGCTGGACGATCTCCTTCAGCCCGACGCCGGACGTGAAGGCGGGCGTCATCATCGGCCCGTACGCGCGCCCGCCCACCGGGTTCGGCCGGTCGAGCACGACATACCGCCTGCCGACGCGGGCGGCCGCGACCATCGAGGTGTACATCGTCCAGATGTAGGTGTAGAACCGGGCGCCGACGTCCTGGATGTCGAAGACGACGGTGTCCACGTCGGCGGTCGTGAACAGGCTTTCCCACTTCGCCTGGCTGGCGCCGTACGCGTCGTAGACCGTGATGCCGGTGCGGGCGTCCGTGCCGGTGCCCTCGCTGCCACCGGCCTGGGCGGAGCCGCGGAAACCGTGTTCGGGGCCGAACGCCGCGACCACCTGCACGCGGCCCGACTCGTGCATGAGGTCGACCAGGTGCCGGTAGGCCGGGTCCACGCCGGTGGGGTTGGACACGACCCCCACCCGCCGGCCGGCCAGTGCGGCGAAACCGGAATCGACCAGCACGTCCAGGCCGGTCGCCACCCGACGAATCCCGGGCACCGCCTGCCCGGCCGTGCCCGGGGCTGCCGCCGCGACCGCGCCCGCGGTGACCGCGCCCGCGCCGGCCAGGAACCTTCTGCGCTCCATCGTGACCTCCTCGTCCGAGGTCATTGAAACTTAGCTACAGCTCGATGGGAGGTCAAGGAAAGTTCCCTACAAGGCGGCGTCAGCCGACCGGCAGCACCTTCTCGACGGCCGCGCGCAGCTCGGGGGCGTCCGGGGTCACCGTCGGGGCGAACCGGGCGGCGACCGTGCCGTCCGGCGCCACCAGGAACTTCTCGAAGTTCCACCGCACGTCGCCGGTGTGCCCGTCGGCGTCCGGGGTGGACACCAGCTCGGCGTAGAGCGGGTGCCGGTCCGGGCCGTTGACGTCGACCTTCTCCGTCAACGGGAACGTCACGCCGTAGTTGACCTGGCAGAAATCCTCGATCTCGGCGGCGCTGCCGGGCTCCTGGCCGGCGAACTGGTTGCACGGCACGCCGAGCACGGTGAGGCCGCGGTCCGCGTACTCGTCGGCGAGGGCCTGGAGGCCGGCGTACTGCGGGGTGAGGCCGCAGCGGGACGCCACGTTGACCACCAGCAGGGCCCGGCCGCGGTAGCGCCCGAGGTCGGCCGGGCCGCCGGCGAGGGCGTCGATCTGCACGTCGAAAACCGTCATGGGACGAGGCTACGGGGCCGCGGGGGCCGGCCGGAGCCCGACCCGATCAATCGATGCATCTACATCTTGACGAAGTGATGACGCGTGAGTAGCGTCTCAGCATCCAATCTGGAAAGTTTCCTAACTGTTTGGGGAGACGCCGTATGAAGAGATCGCTCCGCCGGGCCCTCTGGGCCGGCGCCGTGGTCGCGCTCGCGGTCGCGGCGGTGCCGATGGCGACCGCCTCCGCCGCGGGCAGCGTCACCGCCACGTTCACGAAGGTGCAGGACTGGGGGACCGGGCACGAGGCGAAGGTGACCGTCACCAACGGCACCGGCGCCAGCGTGGACACCTGGCGCATCGAGTTCGACCTGCCCGCGGGCACCACCATCAGCAGCTCCTGGGACGCCGACGTCACCAGCAGCGGCAACCACTACGTGGCGGTCAAGAAGAGCTGGGCCGGCCCGCTCGCGGCGGGCGCCAGCTTCAGCTGGGGCTACAACGGCACCGGGGCGTACAAGGCGCCGTTGAACTGCACGGTCAACGGCGGATCCTGCTCGGGCGGCGGAACTCCTCCGACGACGACGCCGCCCACCACCGCCCCGCCCACCACGGCGCCGCCGACGACCGCCCCGCCGACCACGCCTCCGCCCACCACGACCCCGCCGAGCGGGGGCAAGAAGGTGGTCGGTTACTTCGCCGAGTGGGGCGTCTACGGCCGGAACTACCACGTGAAGAACATCCACACCAGCGGGTCCGCCGCCAAGCTGACCCACATCCTGTACGCCTTCGGCAACACCACGGGCGGCCGGTGCACCATCGGTGACAGCTACGCCGACTACGACAAGGCGTACACGGCGGCGGACAGCGTCGACGGCGTGGCCGACACCTGGGACCAGCCGCTGCGCGGCAGCTTCAACCAGCTGCGCAAGCTGAAGAAGATGTACCCGAACCTGAAGGTGCTCTGGTCCTTCGGCGGCTGGACCTGGTCGGCCGGCTTCACCCAGGCCGCGCAGAACCCGGCCGCGTTCGCCGACTCCTGCTACGCGCTGGTCAAGGACCCGCGCTGGGCGGACGTCTTCGACGGCATCGACGTCGACTGGGAGTACCCGAACGCCTGCGGCCTCCAGTGCGACAGCAGCGGCCCGAACGCCTTCAAGAACGTGGTCAGCGCGCTGCGGAGCAAGTTCGGCAGCAACTTCCTGGTCACCTCGGCGATCACCGCCGACGGCAGCAACGGCGGCAAGATCGACGCGACCGACTACGCCGGCGCGGCGCCGTACCTCAACTGGCTCATGCCGATGACGTACGACTACTTCGGCGCCTTCAACGCCCAGGGCCCGACCGCGCCGCACTCGCCGCTCTACTCGTACACCGGCATCCCGCAGCAGGGCTTCTGGTCCGACGCGGCGATCCAGAAGCTCAAGTCCAAGGGCGTGCCGTCGGACAAGCTGCTGCTCGGCATCGGCTTCTACGGCCGGGGCTGGACCGGGGTGACCCAGACCGCCCCCGGCGGCACCGCCACCGGCCCGGCGCCCGGCACCTACGAGCAGGGCATCGAGGACTACAAGGTGCTCAAGAACACCTGCCCGGCCACCGGCACGGTCGGCGGCACCTCCTACGCCAAGTGCGGCAGCAACTGGTGGAGCTACGACACCCCGTCGACCATCGGCGGAAAGATGACCTACGCGAAGAACCAGGGCCTCGGTGGCGCGTTCTTCTGGGAGCTCTCCGGAGACACCAGCAACGGTGAGCTCATCGGCGCCATCAAGGGCGGTCTCGGCTGAGCCGAGGGCCGACGCACCACCCACCCGGCGGGGAGGGGCCGCACCGGCCCCTCCCCGCACGGTGTCCGGCGTCCGTGCCCGGGCGGGCCGGACGCCCGGTCCGCGTGCCACGCTGGCCGGCCGGGGCGATCCGGGCGAGGATGGGGGATCGTCGGGGGCGGGGGCGACCGTCGGCGGGTCGGCATGCGACGGCGTCGATGTGACAGACTCGCCGCTCGGCATGTCCCGATGTCCGCGCCGATGGAAGGGGACCGATGGGCCTGACGCACCCGAGGGCGGTGGCCGGTGCGGCCCTGCTCGCGCTCCTGCCGGTCACGCTGGCCGGCTGCGGCCTCGGCGGCGGGGACGACGCCCCGGACAGCCCGGCCGGTGAGCCCCAGCGGGCGCCGGCCGAGGAGGCGGCGGCCAAGAGCCGGGAGCGGGTCCAGGCGTACCTGGACGCCATGGCGGCCAAGGACGTCGACGCCGGCCGCAGCCAGCTCTGCGCGCCCATGCAGACCGCCTTCGACGGCGCCGCCACCGGGCCCAACGGCGACTTCGCCGACCACTTCACCGTCCCGCAGGCCACCATCACCGACGTCCGGTCCGGCCCGCACGGCGAGGAGGTGACCACGTCGGTCACCGTGGCCGTCGGGTCCCGCAAGGCCACCCGCTCGCTGCTGTTCACGGTCACCCGCACGGGCGCCGACTGGTGCATCGCCGGCGAGGCGCCGGGCGGCAACACCCCGGCGCCGTCGATCACCCCCTGACCTCGCACCCGCCCCGACCTGCGGCGGTCTCCGGATGTGGCGCTGATCTCCCAACCACCGGAACCGTCTACCTCGAAGGTGAGCCGCCGCGGCGGTCGCCGTACGCTTTCTTCCATGCGCCATGAGTGGCACCAGCTGAGTCATCCCGCCGTGGGCAGCCCGGGGCTCCAGACCAGTCGCCCGACCGCCGATTCCGCCGAGGACGCGGCCCTCGGCCTGGACCGCTGGCGGGAGCTGCCGCGTGCGCAGACCCCGCCCTGGCCCGACCTGGGACAGGTCGCCGAGGTCTGCAAGGTGCTGGACACCGTGCCGTCCGTGGTCGCCCCCTACGAGGTCGACCAGCTCCGGCAGCGGCTGGCGCTGGTCTGCGAGGGCAAGGCGTTCCTGCTCCAGGGCGGCGACTGCGCGGAGACCTTCGCCGACAACACCGAGAGCCACCTGCTGGCCAACGCCCGCACGCTGCTCCAGATGGCGATCGTGCTGACCTACGGCGCGTCGCTGCCGGTGGTCAAGGTCGCCCGGGTGGCCGGCCAGTACACGAAGCCCCGGTCGCTGCCGACCGACGCCCGCGGTCTCCCGGCCTACCGCGGCGACATGATCAATTCGCTGGAGGCCACGCCGGAGGCGCGGGTCGCCGACCCGCAGCGCATGATCCGGGCG
This sequence comes from Micromonospora sp. NPDC004551, assembly GCF_040609975.1. NCBI lineage: Bacteria > Bacillati > Actinomycetota > Actinomycetes > Micromonosporales > Micromonosporaceae > Micromonospora > Micromonospora sp. NPDC004551. The sequence continues at coordinate 109,849 of NZ_JBEXLM010000002.1, forward strand.
TACGCCAACTCGGCCGCCGCCATGAACATGCTCCGCGCGTACCTGGCCGGCGGGCTGGCCGACCTGCACGCGGTGCACGACTGGAACAAGGGCTTCGTCAAGCAGTCCCCGGCCGGCGAGCGCTACGAGGCGATCGCCCGGGAGATCGACCGGGCGCTGGCCTTCATCCGCGCCTGCGGGATGACCGACGACGAGGCGCTGCGCACCGTCACGCTCTACTGCTCCCACGAGGCGCTGGCGCTGGAGTACGACCGGGCGCTCACCCGGATCTCCGGCAACCGGGCGTACGGGCTGTCCGGGCACTTCCTCTGGGTCGGCGAGCGCACCCGCCAGCTCGACGGCGCGCACCTCGACTTCATCTCCCGGATCGCCAACCCGATCGGGGTCAAGCTCGGCCCGACCACCACCCCGGACGAGGCCATCGAGCTCTGCGAGAAGCTCAACCCGGACAACGTCCCCGGCCGGCTCACGCTGATCAGCCGGATGGGCAACCACCGGGTCCGGGACGCCCTGCCCCCGATCGTCGCCAAGGTCACGGCCGCCGGCGCCAAGGTCGTCTGGCAGTGCGACCCGATGCACGGCAACACCCACGAGTCCTCGAACGGCTACAAGACCCGGCACTTCGACCGGATCGTCGACGAGGTGCTCGGCTACTTCGAGGTGCACCGTGGCCTGGAGACCCACCCGGGCGGCCTGCACGTCGAACTGACCGGCGAGGACGTCACCGAGTGCCTGGGCGGCGCCCAGGGCATCGAGGACCTCGACCTGCCCGACCGGTACGAAACCGCCTGCGACCCGCGACTGAACACCCAGCAGTCGCTGGAGCTGGCCTTCCTGGTTGCGGAGATGCTGCGTGGCTGACGCGAGGAGTGCGCTGGCGAGCCCCGCGGTCGGCAGCCGAAAGGATGACAGTGGCTGAGTTCGTTGACCTTCGTTCGGACACCGTGACCCGGCCCACCGCCGGGATGCGGGAGGCGATGGCGAGCGCCGAGGTCGGTGACGACGTCTACGGGGAGGACCCGACCGTCGCCGCGCTGGAGGCCGAGGTCGCCGCGCTCTTCGGGCACGAGGCGGCGCTGTTCGCCCCGAGCGGCTCGATGGCCAACCAGATCGCCCTCCAGCTCGTCGTCCCGCCAGGGGACGAGCTGCTCTGCGACGCCGACGCGCACGTGGTCACGTACGAGATCGGCGCCGCGGCGGCGTACGGCGGGATCTCCTCGCGGACCTGGCCGGCCGTGGGCGCGGAGATCGACCCCGAGGTGGTGGCCGGCATGGTCCGGCCGGACGGCTACTTCGCGGTGCCGACCCGGGCCATCGCCGTCGAGCAGACCCACAACCGGGGCGGGGGCGGGGTGATCCCGCTGGCGACCCTGCGGGAGCTGCGCCGGGTCGCCGACGGCCACGGGCTCGCCCTGCACTGCGACGGCGCGCGGATCTGGCACGCGCACGTCGCCGACAGGGTGCCGCTGGCCGAGTACGGCGCGCTGTTCGACACCCTCGGGGTCTGCCTCTCCAAGGGCCTCGGCGCGCCGGTCGGCTCACTGGTGGTCGGCAGCGCCGAGAAGATCGCGCGGGCGCGGTTCGTCCGCAAGCGGATGGGTGGCGGCATGCGGCAGGTCGGCATCCTGGCCGCCGCCGGCCGGTACGCGCTCGCGAACCACGTGGAGCGGCTCGCCGAGGACCACGCCAAGGCGGCCCGGCTGGCCGAGGCGGTCGCGCCCTACGGGGTGCTCGCGACCGCGGTGCGGACCAACCTCGTCCCGCTGGACCTGACCAAGCACGCGCTCGACGCCCCCGCCCTGGCGGCCGCCGCGCGGGAGCGGGGCCTGCTGATCTCGGTGCTCGGCCCGCGTACCGCCCGGCTGGTCACCCACATGGACGTCACCGAGGCCCAGGTCGACCGGGCCGCCGAGACCCTGACCGCCCTCCTCCGCGCCTGACCAGCCGCCCCTCGCCTTCTTGATCAACCCCGGGGCCCGCACGGGAGGGGGTCAGGGGTGGAGGCGTTTCAGGGTGGAGATGTCGGTGGCGTGGCCTTCGTGCTTCTCCGTCGGGGTTTCCACCAGGACCGGGACGCCGGCGGTGGCGGGGTGGCACATCAGCTCGGCGAACGCGGGCTCGCCGATGGTGCCCTTGCCGATGTTCTCGTGCCGGTCCCGCGTGGAGCCGCACAGATCCTTCGAGTCGTTCGCGTGCACCAGCTTCAGCCGGTCCGCGCCCACCGCGGCGACCAGCGCGTCCAGCGTGGCGGTCATCCCGCCCTCGGCGGCCAGGTCGTGTCCGGCCGCCCACGCGTGGCAGGTGTCGAAGCAGACGCCCAGCATCGGGTGGCGGTCCACCGCGTCGAGGTAGGGGCCCAGGTGCTCGACCCGGGAGGCCAGCGACCGGCCGCCCCCGGCGCTCGGCTCGACCAGCAGGATCGGGCCGCCGGCGGCCGCGCTCTCGTCCAGCAGCGGGAGCAGGGCCGCGCGGACCTGCCGCATGGCCGCGTCGGCGTGGCTCGCGTCGACCGCGCTGCCGGCGTGGAACACCACCGCCTCGGCACCGATGGCCCGGCCCCGGCGCAGCGCGTGCGCCAGCGTCTCCGTCGACCGCTCGACCGTGGCCGGGGTGGGGGAGCCGAGGTTGACCAGCAGCGAGGCGTGGATGAAGACCGGCAGGCCGCGCTCGCCGCAGCCGTCCCGGAACAGCACGTCCTGCTTCGGGTCGCCCGCCGGCAGCGCCCAGCCCCGCGAGTTGGAGACGTAGACCTGCACCACCTCGGAGGCGGCCGCGTCGGCGTAGGGCAGCGCCGCCTTGGCCAGGCCCCCCGAGGTCGGGGTGTGCGACCCGACCCGCCGCCGCCCGCTCTGCCCGCTCACAGGCACGTCACCGTGACCGGGGTGCCCGGCGGCACCGGGGTGTTCTCGCCCGGGTTCTGGAAGCGGGCCACCCCGTTCGGGTTGAGCTGGATGTTGACCGGGAAGCCCTGGCTCTCCAGCACCTGCTTGGCCTGCTGGCAGGGCAGGTCGACCACGCGGGGGACCGGCACCTGGGCGGGGCCCTTGCTGACGTCGAGCTTGACCTGGGTGCCCTTCTCGACGCCGGTGCCGTCGGCCGGGCTCTGACCGAGGACCTCGTCCTTCGGCTTGTCGGAGTCCTTGTACGTCTCGACCGGGGTCAGCCCGAGCTGGGCCAGGATGTTGCGGGCCTCGCCGAGGTTCTTGCCCACCAGGTTCGGCACGCTCACCGGGGCGCGGCCCTTGCTGAGGATCACCGTCACCTTCGCACCCGGTTTGACCACCGTGCCCACCTTCGGGTCGGTGCCCAGCACCACCCCGGCCGGCAGCGCGTCGTCGTAGCGGGAGCTGCCCTTGACCGGCACCAGCTTGGCGTCGGTCAGCTCGGCCTGCGCCAGCTCGAAGTCCTTGCCGACCACGTCCGGCACCGGCAGCCGCTCCGGACCGAGCGACAGGGTCAGGGTGATCGTGCCGCCCTTGACGATCCGGGTGGCGGAGACCGGGTCCTGGCCCAGCACCGTGTCCTTGGGGATCTTCTCGTCGTAGCGGGGCTCGGCGTAGCGCAGCGTGAACCCGCCGCGGGTGGCCTGCCCCTCCGCCTCGGCCTTGGTGAGGCTCACCAGCTGCGGGGCGACCGTGTAGCGGCCCACCCCGAACCACCAGCCGCCCACCGCGGCCACCAGGCCGAGCACCACGGCCGCCGCGGCGACCGCCAGCCGGCCCCGGGGCGAGCCCATCACCCGGGTACGCAGCCCGGCCAGCCGGGCGCCCAGGCCCTCGTCCTCGACGGCCCGGCGGCGGTGCGGGCGCTGGCCGCCGCCCTCGGGCAGCCGGGCCCAGGCGGGACGCTCGGCCGGGTGGACCGCCGCCACCACCATGGTGGGCTGCGCGAGCACGGCCGTCTCGTCGCCCACCTGCCGCAGCACCGCGGTGTGCGAGTGGGGGTTGCCCAGCTCGTCCCGTGCCGCCTGTACCTCGGTCAGCAGCGCGCCGGCGTCGGCCGGGCGGGCGGCCGGGTCACGCCGGGTGGCCCGGGCGACCAGCGCGTCGAGCACCGGGGGCAGCGCAGGCACCAGGGTCGACGGGGCCGGCACGTCGCGGTCGACGTGCTGCCAGGCGACCTCCACCGGGCGGTCGCCGTCGTAGGGCACCCGGCCGGTGAGCATCTCGAACAGCACGATGCCGGCGGAGTAGACGTCGGTGCGCGGGTCCGCGTGGCCCTGGGTGACCAGCTCCGGCGCCACGTACGCCACGGTGGCCATGAGCTGGTTGCCGTTCTCCTCCTCGGCGCTCGCCTCGACCGCGCGGGCCAGCCCGAAGTCGGCCACCTTGACCACGCTGTCCACCAGGCTGGTGGTGCCGCCGGCGGGCGGCTCGGCGACCAGCACGTTCTCCGGCTTGACGTCGCGGTGCACGAGGCCGGCCCGGTGCGCGGCGGCGATCGCGGCGAGCATCTGCTCGGCGATGGCCAGCGCCTCGTCCGGGTTGAGCCGGCGCCGCTCGGCGAGCACGTCGCGCAGGGTGCGGCCGCGCACGTACTCCATCACCAGGTAGGGGAGGCCACCGTGACTGCCCTGGTCGTAGACCGCCACCACGTTGGGGTGGGTGAGCCGGGCGATGGTCTTCGCCTCGTCGGTGAAGCGCTCGACGAAGCCGGCCATCCGGGCCCGGGCCTCGGGCGCCTGGGTCGGGTGAATGATCTTGACCGCCACGGTGCGCTCCAGGCGCTCGTCGGTGGCGGTGTACACGGTCGCCATGCCGCCACGGGCCACGCGACCGCGAATGCGGTAGCGCCCGTCGATCAGCGAGCCCAGCAACGTGTCGGCGACCTGTGTGTCCATCGGCAGGCAGTCTATGTGTCGGGAGGGTGAAGGTTGAACAGGATGCTACAGCCGGCGTCGCACAAGGCGGCACCGGCGCACGCGCCCGGCGGGGTACGGGGTGCCGCCGACCGGCCCCGACGGGCACGTGGCAGGGTGGTCGGGTGACCGATTCCGTACCCGCCGAGACCGCCGCCGGGGCCGACCTGCCCGGACCCACCGACCCGGCCGGCTGGCTGACCCTGCCGGACGTGGCCGAGCGCCTCGACCTGTCGATCAGCAAGGTGCACCAGATGATCCGTGACCGGGAACTGCTCGCGGTGCGCCGCGACGGCGTCCGCCGGATCCCGGCCGACCTGGTGGCCAACCGCACGGTGCTCAAGCACCTGCCCGGCGTGCTCAACCTGCTCGCCGACGCCGGCTACGACGACGAGGAGGCGCTGCGCTGGCTCTACGAGCCCGACCCCACCCTCCCCGGCACCACCCCGGCCGCCGCCCTCGCCGGCGACCAGGCCCGCGAGGTCAAGCGCCGCGCCCAGGCCCTCGGCTTCTGACCGCGCCGCCAGTCTCGTCGATCATGAGGATGGCGGCACTTCCGGAGATCGACTTCGCCGTCAACCTCATGATCGACCGGGTGGGCCGCGGGGGATCGGGCGCGCGGGTCAGTCGGTGCGGCGGGTGGCGGCGATGGCCAGGTCGACCAGGGACTGGTGGGCCTCGGTGTCCAGGTCGACCGTCGTGAGGGCGGCCAGGGCGCTCTCGGTGAGGGCCGCGATGCGCCGCTCGGTGCGCTCCAGCGCGCCGCTCACCGTGATCAGCTCGCGCAGGCGGGTCACCCCGGCGGTGTCCAGCCCCGGGTCGCCGAGCCCGCCGAGCAGCAGGTCCCGGCCGGCGTCGTCGAGCGCCTCCAGGGCGGCGGCCACCAGGTAGGTCCGCTTGCCCTCGCGCAGGTCGTCGCCGGCTGGCTTGCCGGTGCGCTCCGGGTCGCCGAACACCCCCAGCACGTCGTCGCGGAGCTGGAACGCCTCGCCCAGCGGCAGCCCGTACGCCGAGTAGGCCGCGTGCACCTCGGCCGGGGCGTCGGCCAGCGCGGCGCCGAGCAGCAGCGGCCGCTCGACGGTGTATTTCGCCGACTTGTAGCGGGCCACCTTGCCGGCCCGTTCCAGCGAGGTGTCGCCGGTGGCCTGGGTCAGCACGTCCAGGTACTGCCCGACGGTCACCTCGGTGCGCATCTCGTCGAAGACCGGCCGGGCCCGGGCCACCGTGTGCGGGTCGAGGCCGGCGGAGTGCAGCAGCTCGTCGGACCAGACCAGGCACAGGTCACCCAGCAGGATGGCCGCCGCGTCGCCGAACCCGTCCGGGTCGCCGCTCCAGCCGGCCGCGCGGTGCCGGGCGGCGAACCGCCGGTGCACCGCCGGCTCGCCCCGGCGGGTGTCCGAGCGGTCCATGAGGTCGTCGTGGATCAGCGCGCTGGCCTGCACGAACTCCAGCGCGGCCAGGGCGGCGACCACCTGGTCGGAGTCGACCCCGCCGGCGCCCCGGTAGCCCCAGTAGCCGAAGGCCGGACGCAGCCGCTTCCCGCCGCCCAGCACGAACGCCTCGATCGCCTCGGCGACCGGCACCAGGCCGTCGTCGAGGGTGGTCAGCCAGCCGCGCTGGCCGGCGAGGAACTCGGTGAGGGCCTTGTCGATCCGCTGGCGCAGGCCGGCGCGGTCGACGGGGGACACGGGAGCAGCGTGGGTCACGCCGACGACGCTAGCCGGTCCCGGCCGGTCGCGCCCTCCCCCCGTCCCGGCGCGCCGCGCCCGCCGTCGACCGGGGCCGGCCGCCGGCGCCCCCCGAGGGGGCGACAGGGCCCCCAGCCGGGGCGACGAGGCCCCCTGCCGGGGCGACAGGGCCTCCTGCCGGGGCGACAGGGCCTCCTGCCGGGGCCGCGGGGAGGTGGGGACGGGCCGTCGCGGGCGGCTCGGCATCGCGCCGGGCCGCCGGCCCGTGGCGGTGAGCCGGGCCGGCCGCGTGCGGGAACCGGCCGGTGCCACCCCCAGGCGGCGGCTGTGCGCGGCGGCTCCGGCCAGCAGCTCGCCGGGCACCCCGAGGACCACCGCCAGCCAGCCGCACCAGAAGTCGCCCGGCAGCCGGCGCTGCCGCTCCCACCGGGACACCTCGTGCCGGGTCAGCGTCGGCACGCCGGCGGCGGCGCACAGCTCGGCGGCGACCCGCTGCTGGCTCCAGCCGCGGGCGGCCCGCAGGTCGGCCAGGAGGGGCCCGAGCGGGCGGGGGCCGGGTGGCGGGGACGGGGACGGGGTCATCGGGTCCTCCCGGGGCGACGGGCGGGCGGCGACGCGGACGCCCGGCGGTGCTCCGACCGGCGCGCCGCCGATCGTGGCGACCCCCGCGCGGGCCCCCGGGACCGGCCACCGGCCGGCCCCACCGCGCTGCCCCCTTCCTACCCCCGGGGTACGACGCTCCGCCGCGCTCGTGCTCGCGGGCTGGGAAGATCGTGGGTCGGCGTGGACCGGCCGGTTACAGTCGGTCCGTGGCGCTCGGTCTTCCCTCGGTCCTCCCCAATCCGCAGCCGGCCATCGGGGAGCTGATCCGTGACGCCCGGCCCACGTTCTCCTTCGAGTTCTTCCCGCCGAAGACACCGCAGGGAGAGCGCCTGCTCTGGCAGGCCATCCGCGAGCTGGAGTCGCTGCGCCCCTCGTTCGTCTCGATCACCTACGGCGCCGGCGGCTCGACCCGGGACACCACGGTCGCGGTGACCGAGCGGATCGCCACCGAGACCACCCTGCTGCCGATGGCGCACCTCACCGCGGTCGACCACTCGGTCGCCGAGCTGCGGCACGTCATCGGCCGGCTGGCCTCGGTGGGGGTGCGCAACGTGCTGGCCGTCCGCGGTGACCCGCCCGGCAACCCGGGCGGCGAGTGGGTCCGGCACCCGGAGGGCGTGCAGTACGCCGAGGAGCTGGTCCGGCTGGTGCGGGACGCCGGTGACTTCAGCGTCGGGGTGGCCGCGTTCCCCTACAAGCACCCGCGCTCGGCCGACGTGGCCAGCGACACCGCGCACTTCGTCCGCAAGTGCCGGGCCGGGGCCGAGTTCGCGATCACCCAGATGTTCTTCGACGCCGACGACTACCTGCGGCTGCGCGACCGGGTGGCCGCCGCCGGCTGCGACACCCCGATCCTGGCCGGGGTGATGCCGGTGACCCAGCTGGGCACCATCGAGCGGTCGGTGCAGCTCTCCGGCGCGCCCTTCCCGCCGGCCCTCGCGGAACGATTCGCCGCCGTGGCCGACGACCCGGAGGCGGTCCGCCGGCTCGGCATCGAGCAGGCCGGCGAGATGTGCGCGAAGCTGCTGGACGAGGGCGTGCCCGGGATCCACTTCATCACGCTCAACCGGTCCACCGCCACGCGCGAGGTGTGGCAGCGCCTGCGCGCCGACGCGCGGGTGTGACCACCCCGCCCACGAAACCCCTCCGCCCTTCTACGGTTGATCCGTGGCGGGCACACAGCTGAACTGGGACCAGTACGCGACCGCGTGGGCGCGGCTGCACGGCGGCTTCGACCCCCGGGCGGCCGCGCCGGTGGTCCGCGCCTGGCTGCGCTTCGCCTACCACGTGGGCTACATCCTGGGCCGGCTGCGGATCGGCCCGACCCCGGTGACCGTCGTCGGCGTGCTGCTCTGCCTCTGCGTACCCCTGCTGGTGGGGCGGGCCGGCGACGGGCCGTTCCTGGGGGCGCTGTTCGTGCTGCTGGCGGCGGTGGCGGACAGCGTCGACGGCGCGGTGGCGGTGGCCACCCACCGCACCACCCGGCTCGGCTACGTCTACGACTCGGTGGCCGACCGGCTCGGCGAGGCCGCCTGGCTGACCGCGTTCTGGCTGATCGGCGCGCCCGGCGCGCTGGTCGCCGCGGCCGGGGGCCTGTCCTGGCTGCACGAGTACGTGCGGGCCCGGGCGGTCGCGGCCGGGATGCGGGAGATCGGTGCGGTGACCGTGGGGGAGCGCCCCACCCGGGTGTGCGTGGCCCTGGTCGGGCTGGTGGTCGCCGGGCTCACCGGCCTGATCGACGCCGACCTGGCCGCCGGCACCATCACGATGGCCACCACGGTCTGGGTGCTGCTGGCCGGCTTCGGCCTCGGCCAGCTGCTCTCCGCCGTCCGCCGCGCCCTGATCGACGCCGACTGACGGCCGCTCGGCCGGGACCTACCAGGCCGGGCCGATGGCGTCGGCGACGATCTCCGCGGACAGCGTCACCATGGGGAGGCCGCCACCGGGGTGGCTGGAGCCGCCGACCAGCCAGAGCCCGGCCGCCGGGCCCCGGTTGGCCGGGCGGAGCAGCCCGCCCGCGGTGCCGTAGATCGCCCCGCCCGGCGCGCCGGTCGCCGTGTCCAGGTCGGCCGGGGTGCGGATCTCGCGGAACACCAGCCGGTCCCGCACGTCCACACCGCGCTCGGCGAGCACGTCGAGGATCCGGTCGGCGTACGCCTCGGCCAGCCCCGGCCGCCGCCAGTCGACCGCGCCCGCGGCGGTGCCGTGGCGGGCCGCGTTGACCAGCACGAACCACGCCTCGTGCCCGGCCGGGCGGACGGCCGGATCGTCGGCCACGGTGACGAAGACGGTCGGGTCCGGCGCGGGCCGGGCCCGGACGCCCCGTCCCGGGTCACCGAAGACCGCGTCGAACTCGGCGTCGTGGTCGCGCGGAAAGAAGACGGTGTGGTGGGCCAGCCCGGAGTCGCCCCGGACGCCGAGCAGCAGCACGAAGCCGGCCAGGCTGCGGTCGGTGAGCGCGGCGAGCCGGCGCGGGGTGGGCAGCAGATCGCGGTAGACGGTCAGCGCGTCGACGTTGGCCACCACCACGTCGGCGGGGACGGGCGCGGCCGTCCCCGCCACGCGGACGCCGTGCACCCGGCCACCGGCCGCGTCGATCCGGGTGACCGTGGCGCCGGTGCGCACCACCACGCCGAGGTCCAGGCAGCGGGACAGCAGCGCGTCGGCCAGGGTGCCCAGCCCGCCGCGCAGGTACCAGCCGCCGTAGGCCAGTTCGGCGTAGGGGACGGCGACCAGCGCGGCGGGGGCCCGGCGCGGGTCGGCGCCCGTGTAGGTGGCGTAGCGGTCGAGCAGCATCCGCAGCCGCGGGTCGGACAGGTGCCGGCGGCTCAGCCCGCGCAGGCTGCGGCCGGGGCCGATGGCGGCGAGGTCGCCCAGCCGCCAGGCCAGCGCGGCCAGGTCGCGCGGGGAGTCGACGGTGCGGCGCAGCACGTCCCGGTGCGAGGCCGCCCACACCCGGCCGGCCCGCCGCCAGAGGCGCTGCCAGTCGGCGGCGGCCCGGTCGCCGAACGCCGCGCCGATGCGGGCGGTGAACTCGGCCGGGTCGGCGCAGGAGTCCAGGGCGGGGCCGCCGCCGGGGAAGACGTGCCGGACGATCGGGTCCAGCGGCACCAGGTCCAGGTATTCATCGAGCTTCGCGCCGGTCGCCTCGAACAGGTCGTGGAACACCTGCGGCAGGGTGACCAGGCTCGGCCCGGTGTCGAAGCACCAGGACCCCTCGGGGGTGTCGTGCCGGTGCCGGCCCAGCTTGCCGCCGACCGTGTCGGCCCGCTCGAGGACGGTGACCTCGTGCCCGGTGACCGCCAGCCGCGCGGCGGCGGCCAGCCCGCCCACGCCGGCGCCGATGACCACGATCCGCGCCATGCCGCCCCCTCCTAGCCGACCGGGCGACCCCGCCAGGTGAGCCGGCGTCGCTTCCGCAGATGGTACGACCGGAGGGTCAGCCAACCGAGGACCACGACCGACACGGGGTGTGCCAGCGCGTCGGGCCACGCCCGCCCGCCGGTGGCCCGGGCGCTGACCGCCCGGCCGGTGACGCCGAGCAGGTAGGCGGCGAGCGCGAGCCCGGCCGGCACCGGCGCGCCGGCCACCAGCGCCCCGGCCGCGACCAGCGGGGGAGCGGTGTAGAGCAGGAGCAGCAGGGCCACGACCACCGCGGCGGCGGCCGGGTGCCCGAAGGAGGCCCAGAGCGACTTGGTGTAGCCGTCGCGCAGCTGCGGCCAGCTCTCGTACATCCGGCAGGCGGCCAGCCGGGAGCCGTCGGCCAGGGCGATCCGGCCGCCGGACCGCTTCACGGCCCGGGCCAGCTCGATGTCCTCCAGAACCCGGTCGGCGACCGCGGCGTGCCCGCCGGCGCGCAGGTAGCCGGCCCGGTCCACGACCAGGAACTGCCCGCCGGCCGCCGCGAGGGACGGCCGCGGCGAGCGCTCCATGGCGCGCAGCGGCAGGAAGGTCAGCCACAACCACTGGAGCAGCGGCTGCACCAGCCGGTCGGCCGCCGTCCGCACCAGGATCCGGGGGTACGGCGACAGCAGCGTCGCGCCCGCCGCTCGCAGCCCGGTCACCGCCGCCGCGACCGCGTACGGGGTGAGGACCACGTCGGCGTCGACGAAGGCCAGCACGGTCGGGGCCGGGCCGGTGCGGGTGGCGAGCTGCCAGCAGGCGTGCGGCTTGCCCAGCCAGCCGGGTGGCGGGGCGACCCCGGTGAGCAGGGTGACCCGGGGATCATCGCCGGCCACCGCGCGGACCACCTCGGCGGTGCCGTCGGTCGAGCCGTCGTCGAGCACCACGATCCGCAGCTCCGGCACGCCGCGCTGGGCGAGCAGCGCGCGCAGGCACGGGGTGACCCGATCGGCCTCGTCGCGCAGCGGCAGCAGCACCGCCACCGCCTCGGTGACCTCGACCGGGCCGGCATCGGGGCGGCGCAGCCAGGCGGTGGCGTTGACGACCGTGTGGGCGGTGAGCGCGGCGACCGCCGCGAGCAGGACGAGCGCGGGCATCATGCCGGCGCGTCGACGCGGGGGGCCGGCTCCGCCACCCCGGGACCGGCCCGGTGCCGGCGCGCGCGCAGCAGCGTCACCGCCAGCGGCACGGCGGCCACCGCCATCCCGGCCGCGCCCCAGGCCGCCGAGGCGGGCAGCCGGAGGAAGACCGCGTGCGCCAGCACGCTGGAGGCGTACGTCCACAGGTAGAGCGCGAACATCGGCGCGTCCCGGGCGTCGGTGCGGTCGGCGGGCGGCCCGGCGAGCGGGCGCAGCGCGGCCGTCAGCAGCACCGCGAAGAGCAGCCAGCCGAGGTAGTTGCTGACTGGGATGCCGGGCAGACCGGGCAGGGCCGGGGTGGCGTCCCGCCAGCGCCAGTAGCCCTCGGCCACCATCTGCGGGTCGAGGAAGAGGTCCCAGGCGGCCAGCCCGACCGCGGCGAGGGCGATCCGGGCAGGGCGGGAGCGGGTGAGCCGGACCGCGGTGAGCCAGGCCGGCCAGGCCATCCAGGTCCAGGCCAGCGGGATGACCAGCGGCACGCCGGCCAGCTTCGGGCCCAGCTCGCCGGAGTAGTCGTAGCTGCCGAAGGGGAAGCCGGTGGCCACGCCGAGCGCCTCGACCGCGAAGCCGCCGCCGGTGGCCACGGCGACCAGCGCGAACGCGGTGCGCGTACCCCGGGTGAGCAGGGCGTGCCCGACGGAGAGCAGCCAGCCGAGCCCGACGGTGGCCACGGTGAGCCCGGCCCGGGTCGTGCCGCCGGTGAGCGGGTAGCAGATCTGGGCCAGGACCAGCACGGCCAACAGCGCCCAGGGCAGCCGGCCCCGGGTCACGGCGTCATCTCGGTTCGCGACTGCGGGGCTCGCAACCCCGGCTCACTCCTCGCGCTCACGGCGTCATCTCGGTTCGCGACTGCGGGGCTCGCAACCCCGGCGCACTCCTCGCGCTCACGGCTCTTCCGGGGCGGGGGCGCCACCGGGGCCGGGCGGCGGCAGCGGCAGGTCCCGGCCGAGCACGCCGAACGGCCGCTCGTCGCCGGGGAAGTGGAAGTGGCGCAGGATGTCGACGAAGCCGAACCGGCGGTAGAGCCGCCAGGCCCGGGACCGCTGCTCGTCGGCCTCCGGCGTGGAGAGCAGGGTGGTGCTGCCCTCGGCCATGGTGAGCAGCGCGCGCAGCTGGCCGGCGCCCAGGCCGTGCCCCTGCGCGGGCGGGCGGACGTGCAGCTCGACCACCTCGAAGCAGTTGGTCAGCCAGCGCTGCCGGGCCGCGCCGTCCAGCGCCCGGTGCACCTGGTCGTGCCACCACTGGCCGGCGGCGCCGACGTAGCCGTACCCGAAGCCGGCCAGGTGGCCCTCGGTGGTCAGGCTGGCGACGGCGCGGAAGCCGGGTCGGCGGACGTGGGTGGCGATGTAGCCGCGCCGGGCCTCCAGCAGGTCGGCGCGGTAGCCCATCGCCTCGCCGTAGACGGCCACCACGTCGTCCAGCCGCCGGACCAGATCGTCCGGTGTCCACCGCACCAACCTCATGCGTTCCCTCTCGCCGTTTCCGGGTCGCTCTCGGTCGCGCCCCATCCCAGCACCGTGCGGTCGCCGACCACGTCGGTCACGACGAACCGTGCGAACAGTTCCTCCGCGTACCACCGCTCGGTCGGGGTGCGGGTGATCGCGGCCCGGTGCTCCGGGTGACGGTACGCGAACGCGACGAGGTCCGCGGCGTCGCGCCACACGCTCACCGTGCCCTGCCAGCCCAGCGGGGCCTCGCCGACGCCGAACCGGGCGAGCAGCCCGGGCGCGGCGTGCAGGGCGGCGGCGACCGGCGGAACCGCCCGCCAGAAGGTGACCGCCCGGCGGGCCCGCAGCCGGGCCCGGGTCAGCGCCAGCACCGGCCCGGCGGCCCGCCCTCCGGACGGCTCGCCGAACGGCCGCCGGCCGGACCACTCACCCCGGCTGGTCAGCGGGCGCAGCTCCACCCGGACGTGGGCGCGGGCGAGCCGGGCCCAGGAGCGGCCGACCGGGGAGGCGTCGAAGCCGGCCGCGGCGGCGGGGGAGTCCCATACCACCAGGGCGGCCCAGCGGGTCAGGTCGGCGTCGCCGGGGCCGAAGCCGGCGCCGGTCCCGGTGCCGAGCAGCTTGGCGAACCGGACGCCGGGCAGCCGCCGCAGGCGCGCCGGGTGGGTCGCCATCCGGGCCAGCGCCCGGGGGACGGCCGCCCGGGGGATCCGCCACACGTGCAGCGTGACGAGATCCGGAGTCACGCCACCTCGGTCGGGGTGCCGGAGGTGAGCCGCAGCAGCTCCGCGTGCGTGGTGGGGAAGACCGCCTGCGGCACGCCGCCGGCCGCCCACACCTCGTCGTACGCCGCCAGCGCGGTGTCCACGAGGGTGCGCAGCGGCCGGGGGTGGCCGACCGGGGCGACCCCGCCGATCACCTGCCCGGTGTGCCGCTTGACGAACTCCGGGGTGGCCCGGCGCAGGTGGGTGACCCCGAGGGACGCGGCCAGCCCGGCGGTGTCCACCCGGTGCGCGCCGGAGGTGAGCACCAGCAGGGGCGCGTCGTCGGCGTCGAAGACGAGCGAGTTGGCGATGGCGCCGACTCCGACGCCGAGCGCCTCGGCGGCCGCGGCGGCGGTGTGGACGGCCTCGGGCAGCAGGCGGACCTGGCTCGGGGCGCCGGAGCCGTCCCGGGCGCCCGCGTCGTCGAGCGCCCGCTGCACCGCCTGCACGTTCGGGTGTGGCTGCATGCCCCTCATTCTCCCCGGCCGCCGGGCGCCCGTTCGGCCGCCCCGCCCGAACGGGGGCCGGCGGCGGCGCGGGCGGTGATGAGCGCCTCGATGCCGTCGAGGATCCGGGCCAGGCCGAAGTCGAGGGCCTGGTCGGCGGCCGCCGGGTCGATGCCGCGCAGGGCCGCGTCCAGCGCCGGGAACCGCTCCTCCCGGCCGCGGACCAGGACGCCGAAGCCGCTCTCCCGTCCCCCGCCGGGCGCGTCGTCCGGCGCGGCGTGCTGGGCCAGGTTGCGGGCGTGCCCGACCAGGAGCACGGCGACGTCGAGCTGCTCGGCGCCGGTCAGCCCGGTGCCCGCGAGGGCGGCGACCACCCGTTCCAGCCAGGCCAGCTCGTTCGGGCCGGGCAGCCGGGGGCCGACGGTCGCCGCCTGGGCCCACGGGTGCCGGCGGAACCGGTCGAAGAGCTGCCGGGTCCAGTCGTCGAGCTGGCCGCGCCAGTCGGCGCCGGCGGGCGGTGGGGGCGGCTCGCCGACCGCCGCCTCCAGCATGAGCGCCACCAGTTCGGCGCGGCCGGGCACGTACCGGTAGAGGGCCATCTTGGTGACGTCCAGGGACTCGGCGACCCGCTGCATGGTCAGCCCTTCGAGGCCGTCGGCGTCGGCGATGGCGATGCCGGCGCCGGCGATCGCGGCCAGCGTGAGCGTGGGGCGCGGCCCGCGCCGGGGCCCGGCCGGGGTGCCCCACAGCAGCTCGAACAGCCGGCGCTGGTCGACGTCACCGGTCTCCACGGGACCCCCTTGTCCTCGGCTCGAAACTGTGTCTACAGTACTCTGTATCCGAGGGACACAGTTTCGAACGGGGGAAGACATGCCCACTCCACTGCGCGGTTTCCGCGTGCTCGTCTCCGGCGCCGGGGTGGCCGGCCCGGCGGTGGCCTGGTGGCTGGCCCGGCACGGTGCCGAGGTCACGGTCGTGGAGGCCGCGCCCGCGCTGCGGACCAGCGGCTTCGCGGTCGACTTCCGCGGCCCCACCCACCTGGGCGTGCTCGCCGCCATGGGCGTGCTGGACGAGTTGCGCGCGGTGCAGACCCACGCCGGCGCGATGAGCCGGGTGGACGAGCACGACCGGGAGATCTTCCGGCTGCCGGCCGAGTTCGCCGGCGGTGAGCTGGAGGTCCTCCGCCGGGACCTCTCCCGGATCCTCTACGAGCACGGCGCCGACCGGGTGGGGTACGTCTTCGGCGACCGGATCACCGCGCTCACCGAGACCGCCGACGGGGTGCGGGTCGACCTGGCCCGGGGCGCCTCCCGCACCGTCGACCTGGTGGTCGGCGCGGACGGGCTGCACTCCGGTGTGCGCCGGCTGGCGTTCGGGCCCGAGTCGGCGTACGTGACCCACCTCGGCTACCACCTGGCCGGCTGGGACCTGCCCAACGACCTCGGGGCGGGTCCGGTCCCGCGGCAGTACAACGTGCCCGGCCGGATGGCCAGCGTGACCGCCGACCAGCGCGACCCGGGCCGGGCGGGCGCCCTCGTCGTGTTCGCCTCGCCCCGGCAGGACCACGACCGGCTCGACCTCGACCGGCAGAAGGCGCTGATCACCGACGCCTTCGCCGGGCTGGGCTGGCACGTGCCCCGGCTGCTGGCCGGCCTGCGCGCCGCGCCCGAGCTCTACTTCGACGCGATCGCCCGGGTCAGCGTGCCCCGCTGGCACGCCGGCCGGGCGGTGCTGCTCGGCGACGCGGCCTGGGGGGTGACCCTCGGCGGGATGGGGGTCGGCACCGGCCTGGTCGGGGCCTACGTGCTCGCCGGTGAGCTGGCCCTGGCCGGCGGTGACCACCGGGTGGCGCTGCCGGCGTACGACCGGCGGATGCGGGCCTACGCCGGCCGCTGGCAGCGCGGCGCCAATCCCGGCCACTTCCTCGCCCCGGCCAGCGGCTGGGGCCTGTGGCTGCGCGACCGGCTGCTGGCCACCCGCCCGGTGCAGTCGCTGCTGGTGCGCGGCAGCGGCTCGCTGGCCACCGACGCCGAGCTGCCCGACTACGCGGCGGTCTGAGCCGCCGGCCGGGAGCCGGGCCAGCCCGGGGTGGCCCGGACCCCGCCGGCGGCGTCCACCAGCAGGGCCGCGTACCCGTCCAGGGTGGCCAGCCAGTCCAGCGCGTCCGCGCCGCGGGCGACGGCCGCGGTGGCGTACACGTCGGCCCAGAGCAGCTCGGGACCGACCACGGTGACCGACCGGACGGCCCGGGCCGGCCGCCCGGCACGCGGGTCGGTGATGTGCGGGCCGCGCCGCGCGGTGCCGGACGTGGCGACCGCGCCGTGCGGGCGGGTGACCACGTCGAGCAGCCGCTCGGGGCGGTCCGGGTCCTCGATGCCGACCCGCCAGGCCGGCCGGCCCGGCGCGGTGCGCAGCAGCACGTCCCCGCCGGCGTTGAGGCACAGGTCGTGGTCGGGCAGTGCCAGCCAACGCGCGGCCCGCTCCACCGCCCAGCCCTTGACCAGGCCGGACGGGTCGAAGCCGGTGCCCCCGCCGGGCAGTGGCAGCCGCCGGGCGTCGAACCACCCGCCGGTGCGGACGCGGGCCGCCTCGCAGCGCTCGACCACCTCGCGCACCAGCGGATCCGCGGCGGCGGGGTCGGGCGCCGCCCCGCCGAGCCGGCCCAGCACGCTGTCCGGCCGGTAGGTGCTGAACGTCGCGTCGACGTCGCGCAGCTCGGCGAAGACCCGCTCCACCCGCCCGGCCACCGCGTCGGTGTGCACCCCGGGGCCGCGCAGGTGCACGCTGACCGGCAGCCCCATCACCTGCGTCACCCAGGCGCGCCGGTCGAGTTCGGTGGTCGGGTTCATCGCGTCCTCACTTCAGGTGCGCCGCGTCGATGGCGGATTGGAGGGACTCGCGGTAGCCGTCGCTGGTGACGGTGGCCCCGGAGACGGTGTCGATCTGCGCGCTCTGCGCCGCGAGGGCCTCCTGCCGCAGGATCGGCACCGCGTAGTCGTTGATCTCCTGGTCCCGGCGGTTGCCGTCCGGCACCTGCACCGTGGTGACGTTGGTGATCTTCCCGTTGGCGACGCTGATCTTCACCTGCACCGGCCCCCACCGGGTCTGCGCCACCGACCCGGTGGCCGTGCCGCTGCCGCTCGACGTGCCGCCGCCGTTCGAGGTGTCGCCGCCGTTCGACGAGTCCGACCCGTCGTCCGTGCCGGTCCAGGAGCTGCCGCTGCCGGCCCGGCCGTCCGAACCGGAGGCGATGGCGCTGGTCTCCCCGCCCGCGCCCATGGTGCTGGTCTTGTAACTGAACAGCAGCACCAGCGCGGCCACCGTGGAGAGCAGCCAGATGGTGATCCGTCGCACGGATCCTCCTTTCGCGCCCGTCACCAGGCGAAGCGTTCGTGATGGAGATGCGCGTCGGGGACCCCTGCCGCGCGGGTCGCGGCGCGGGCGGCCTCGACCCAGCCGTCCGGTCCGCAGAGGAAGACGTCGTGGCCGGCGATGCCGGGAGAGAGCCGGCGCAGCGCCTCCGCGTCGGAGAGCCCCTCGGCGTAGGCCGGCAGCCAGGACGGGCGTGCCGCCCGGGGGCCGACGAGGTGGTGCACGACCAGCCCGCGCTCCGCGACGAGCCGGTCCAGCTCCGCCCGGAAGGCCAGGTCGTCGGGGGTACGCGCGCGGTAGAGCAGCACCGCCTGACCGGGCGCGTAGGGCAGCTCCCAGAGCAGCGCCAGCAGTGGGGTGATGCCGACGCCGCAGGCCAGCATGGTGATCCCGCCGCCGCGCCAGCGCTCCCCGGTGAGCCGCCCGTACGGCCCCTCGACGAGCACCCGCGTGCCGGGGCGCAGGGCGGCCACCCGGGCGCTGCCGTCGCCCAGGTCCTTGACCGTGATCCGCATCAGGTCGCCGTTCGGCGGCGCGGACAGCGAGTACGGGTGGGCGCGGGACCAGCCGGGGCCGTCCAGGAACCGCCAGAGCAGGAACTGCCCGGCCCGGACGGGCAGCCGGTGCAGGTCACGCCCGCGCAGCCAGACCGAGGTGACCCCGGGCGCCTCGGGGACCACGGCGGCCACCTCGATCCGGTGCCGCAGCGAGCGCCAGGCGGGCAGGCCCAGCCGCCAGATCAGCACGCTGGCCAGCGCCAGCAGGTAGACGGTCCACCAGTAGGCGCGGGCCAGCGGCGAGGCGACGAAGTCCGCACCGGTCCAGAGCTGGTGCGGCAGCGCCAGCGCGACGCCCAGGTACGCGTACAGGTGCAGCAGGTGCCAGGACTCGTAGCGCAGCCGGCGCCGGGCCGCGCGGACCGAGGTCACCACCACCAGCACGAGCAGGGCCAGCGCCGCGGTGGCCAGCAGCATCCCCGGGTACGAGACGACCAGGTCCCAGGTCTCGGCGAGCACCCCCCGGCGGGCGGTGCCGGCGTATCCGAGGACGGTGAGCAGCACGTGCGCCAGGAGCAGGTGGAACGAGGTGAAGCCGGTGAGCCGGTGCCAGCGGGCGATCCGGTCCTGACCGAAGCGTCGCTCGATCAGCGGCACCCGGGCCATGAGCACCACCTGGACGAGCATCAGGTCGGCGCTGACCAGGCCGGCGAGCCGGCCGAGCGAGGTGAGGCCGGTGGCCGCGCCGCCCAGCAGCTCCTGCACGCCGCGGTCGGCGGTCCAGAGCGCGGTGACCACCAGCAGGCTGAGCACCGCGGCGCCGCCGGCCACGTCGGCCCACCAGGCCGGGGCCGCCGGCAGGGTCCGGCGCGGGGTCTGCCGGCCGGCGACGGTGGCGGTCATCGGGCGTTCTTCCGGGTACGGCTGACGTTCATGTCGTCAACCCTGGTGCCCCGAAATCGGTGGCTCCTTTGCCCTTGCTGTGCGCGCCCTGAGAATCCACCGGCCGTCGCCCGGCACGCCGGTGCGTCACACGTTGCATTTTCGTCGGAGGGGAGGTGTACTGTCAGAGCAGTTAGAACGAGTGTTCGATTAGCTCGTACGCTCGTTCCAACGTCCGGGAGCGGTGTTTCGCGGCTCCGGCTCCCGGGAGGTGCGGTTCCGCGGACCGCACCGGGCTCCGGACAGTCGCGAGTCCGGACCCGTCAGGCAGGATCGTCGCCCGCCGCCCACGACCCCCGGGCGGCGGGCGACGGACCCGCCGGTACGCCGGCCGGGTGTGGTGTGGGGAAGCATCCACACCCGGCCGGCCACCCACCTGGTGCGTCTTCCTCCGCACCGCCCGTTCCGGGCGTCCGGGCGACGGTTCCCCGTCGCGCGGCCCGCCCCGCCCCGGCCCACGCGGAGGAGAGACCATGCCGACCAGTCCGGCCCAGGCGCCCACGGTGCCCGCGCACGTGCTGCCGCACCGCACCCCCGCCCAGCTGCTCGTGGTGGCCCGCCACGGGCTGGCCGAGGCCGCCCGGACCCGCCCCGACGGCCTCCGGTACGCCGCCGCCCACCTCGCCGCGCTGCGCGCCGCCGCCGCCCTGCTCGCCGCCCGCGCCCGCCCCGCACCCACCCGGCGCAACCGGATCACCAGCGTCTGGGTGCTGCTCGCCGCCGTCGCCCCCGAGCTGGACGAGTGGGCCGCCTACTTCGCCGCCGGCGCCAGCAAGCGGGCCGCCGCCGAGGCCGGCATCCCCCGGGTGGTCACCGCCCGGGAGGCCGACGACCTGCTCCGCGCCGCCGAGGAGTTCGTGACCGTGGTGGAGACCGCGCTCGGCCTGTCCCACCAGCCGGCGCTCGACGGGCTGCCCCGGCTCGGCGGGGCCGACGCCGCGCCGCGACCCGGAGCGGCCGCCGCCTGAGTCGTGGCGCCCGGCCACCACCGGCGGGACCCCGGGTGGCCGGGCGCCACTCCCGGCGACGGCGAGCATGCCGCACCGGGCCGCACGGGCGTCCCGCACCGCACGATCCACAGCACCATCCACGGGCCGGCGCCCGTGGTGAGCACACGACGGGGGGTTGGTCCGATGGCGGGCCGCATGGTGGTCGGTTCCGCCGCCCTGGCCGAGCTGGTACGCCCGGCCAGCGCGCCCGACCCGGCGGGCGGTCACCGGGTGCTCCCGGTCCGGCCCGAGCTGACCGGGCTGCTGCCCAACCGCGGGCTGCGGCGCGGCAGCACCATCGCGGTCGGTTCCGGCCAGCCCCGGCGCAGCGGCGCCACCTCCCTCATCCTCGCCCTGCTCGCCGAGGCGTCCCGGGCCGGCTCGTGGTGCGCCGTGGTCGGCGTGCCCACCTTCGGGGCGGGCGCGGCGGCCGAGGCCGGCATCGCCCTGGACCGGCTCGCCCTGGTGCCGAACCCGGGGCCGGAGTGGCCCACCGTCGTCGCCGCGCTCATCGACGGGGTCGACGTGGTGGTCACCGCCGTGCCGACCACGGTCTCCGCCTCGGTCGCCAGCCGGCTGGCCGCCCGGGCCCGGCAGCGCGGCAGCGTGCTCGTCCCGTACGGGCGGTGGGACGGCGCGGACGTGACGCTCCAGGTGGTCCGCGGGGTCTGGGAGGGGCTCGGGGCGGGCCGGGGCCGGCTGCGCCGCCGGGAGGTGACCGTCTCGGCCCGTGGCCGGGGCGCGGCCGCCCGCCCCAAGGAGATCAAGGTCTGGCTGCCCGGCGACGAGTTGACCCGGGTCATCCCCCGGTCGACCGGCGCCGGCGCCGGTGCCGTCCGCTCCGCCGCCCGCCGGCTCAGCGTGGTGGCCCCGGCCGCCGCGGCCACCCTCCGGCCGCTCACCGTGGCCGGGCCGGCATGAGCGGTGCGCCGGCGCGGACCCTGCTGCTCTGGTGCCCGGACTGGCCGGTCCTCGCCGCCGAGATCGTCGACGGGGTGCCGGCCACCGACCCGGTCGTGGTGCTGCACGCCAACCGGGTGGTCGCCTGCTCCGAGCGGGCCCGCGCCGAGGGTGTCCGCCGGGGCCTGCGCCGGCGGGAGGCGCAGGGGCGCTGCCCCCAGCTCACCGTCGTCGACCACGATCCCGCCCGGGACGCCCGGGCGTTCGAGCCCGTGGTGGCCGCCGTCGAGGAGGTGGTCGCCGGGGTCGAGGTGATCCGTCCCGGGGCCTGCGCGCTGGCCGCCCGGGGCCCCAGCCGCTATCTCGGGGGCGAGGAGGCGGCGGCCGAACGGATCGTCGAGCACGTCGCCCAGACCTGCGCGGTGGAGAGCCAGGTCGGCATCGCCGACGGCGTCTTCGCCGCCGGGCTGGCCGCCCGCGACGGGCGGATCGTGCCTCCCGGCGGGACCCCGGAGTTCCTGGCCGGCCTGCCCGTCGAGGCGCTCGGCCGGCCCACCCTGACCGACCTGCTGCGCCGGCTGGGCGTACGCACCCTCGGCGACTTCGCCGCGCTGCCCCCCGGTGACGTGCTGGCCCGGTTCGGCTTCGACGGGGCGCTGGCCCACCGGCTGGCCGCCGGCCGGGACCACCGGCCGCTCGCGGTCCGGCAGCCGCCCGCCGACCTGACCGTCACCGCCGACCACGACGAGCCGATCGACCGGGTCGACGCCGCGGCGTTCGCCGCCCGGACGCTGGCCGAGCAGTTGCACGAGCGGCTCGCCGCGCACGGGCTGGCGTGCACCCGGCTCGGCATCGAGGCGGTCACCGCGCACGGCCAGGAGCTGCACCGGGTCTGGCGGCACGACGGCCTGCTCACCGCCGCGGCCATCGCCGACCGGGTCCGCTGGCAGCTCGACGGCTGGCTCTCCGGCAGCAACGGCCGGGGCGGCGCCCGCCCGGCCCGCCCCACCGCCGGGATCATCCGGTTGCGGCTGGTGCCGGACGGGGTGCTCGCACAGGCCGGTCTGCAACCCGGCCTGTGGGGCGAGACCGGCGAGGAGCGGGAGCGGGCGCACCGCGCGTTGAGCCGGGTGCAGGGCATCCTCGGCCCCGAGGCGGTGGTCACCGCCGTGCTCGGCGGCGGGCGCTCCCCGGCCGACCAGGTGCGCCTGGTCCCGTGGGGCGACGAGCGCCTGCCCGCCCGCCCCGGCCCGCCACCCCTGCCGACCGTCGAGCCGGCGGTCCCACCGACCGGGCCGACAGCGCCGGCCGGGCGGACCCGGGCCGGTGCCGTGGCGCGGCCGGAGTCGGCCGGTGCGGTGGCCCGCCCAGCCCGGAACGGCGGGGCGGCGCGGTCGGGCGGGGCGATCCCCGTGCCGCCGTGGCCGGGGCGGATCCCGCCGCCCGCGCCGGCCGTGGTGCTGCCCACCCCGCTGCCCGCCGCCGTGCACGACGCCGCCGGCGAGCCGGTGGTGGTCAGCGCCCGGCTGGCGGTCAGCGCCGCGCCCGCCCGGCTGACCGTCGGCGCGGGCCGGCCGGCCGAGGTCGCCGGGTGGGCCGGCCCGTGGCCGGTGGACGAGCGCTGGTGGGCGCCGGCCGAGGCCCGCCGCCGGGCCCGGTTCCAGGTCTGCCTGGCCGACGGGGCCGCCCTGCTGCTCGCGGTCGAGGGCGGCCAGTGGCTGGTGGAGGCGATCTATGACTGAGCGGCGTGCGTCCGACGTGAGCCGTGCTCCGGCCGTGCGCCGTGGCCTGGCCGCGCGGCGCGCTGCCGTGCCAGGCCGGCGCCATCCCGTCGGAGGCTACGAACTTGATGATGTGAACGGATCGCCATCCGCTCTCGCCCCCGCTCCCGCCCTCGCCTTCGTGATTCATCCACGTCATCAAGTTCGTAGTCAGCCGACAGTCACCTGCCTCCCGGTGGGGATGGAAGCAGAGCCTGGAGGAATCCGGCCCCGCCGAGGGCCGCAGCCGGCCAGGACGTCCACGCGCAGGACGTCCACGCGGAACTGGCCGGGAGCGGGCCGGTGAGCTTCCACAACCCCAAGATGCCCTGGTCGGAGCTGGAGCAGGTGCTCTCCGGGCGGCCCGGCGGGCGGTCCGGCAAGGGACGGCCCAAGGGGGAGCGGCACCTGCACGTCGTGGACCCGCTCGCGGTCGACGCCGACGGTGGCGACTCCCCGGCGTGGAGCCGCAAGCGGCAGGAGTACGCGCCGCCGGAGCTGCCCCGCCCCGACGACGCGGTGCCCTACGCGGAGCTGCACGCGCACTCCAACTTCAGCTTCCTCGACGGCGCCAGCCACCCGGAGGAGCTGGCCGAGGAGGCCGCCCGGCTGGGGCTCACCGCGCTCGCCGTCACCGATCACGACGGCTTCTACGGCGTGGTGCGCTTCGCCGAGGCGGCCCGCGCACTGCACCTGCCGACGGTCTTCGGCGCGGAGCTCTCCCTCGGGCTGCCCGGCCCGCAGAACGGCGAGCCGGACCCGCACGGCGCGCACCTGCTGGTGCTGGCCCACGGCCATGAGGGGTACGCCCGGCTCGCCGCCACCATCGCCCGGGCGCAGCTGCGCGGCGGCGAGAAGGGCCGCCCGGTCTACGGCGAGCTGGAGGAGGTGGCCGCCGAGCTGCGCGACCACGTGCTGGTGCTCACCGGCTGCCGCAAGGGGCACGTGCCCGCCGCGCTGCTCACCGAGGGGGTCGACGCGGCGGCCCGGGAGCTGGACCGGCTCACCGCGCTCTTCGGCGCCGAGACGGTGGCGGTGGAGCTGACCGACCATGGCCACCCGCTCGACGCCGACCGCAACGACGCGCTGGCCGAGCTGGCCGCCGCGGCGGGGCTGCCCACGGTGGCCACCAACAACGTGCACTACGCCACCCCGGGGCGACGCCGGCTGGCCACCACGGTGGCGGCGGTGCGGGCCCGGCGCAGCCTGGACGAGATCGACGGCTGGCTGCCCGCCGCCGCCACCGCGCACCTGCGCAGCGGCGCGGAGATGGCGGCGCGGTTCGCCGCGTACCCCGGTGCGGTGGCCCGGGCCGCCGAGTTCGGCGCGGAACTCGCCTTCGACCTGCAACTGGTCGCGCCGCAGCTGCCGGCGTACCCGGTGCCGCCGGGGCATACCGAGATGAGCTGGCTGCGCCACCTCACCATGGCCGGCGCCCGGGAGCGCTACGGCCCGCCCGAGGCGCATCCGGAGGCGTACGCGCAGCTGGAGCACGAGCTGGGGATGATCGAGGAGCTGGGCTTCCCGGGCTACTTCCTGGTGGTCTACGACATCGTCGCGTTCTGCCGCGAGCAGGACATCTACTGCCAGGGCCGGGGCTCGGCGGCCAACTCGGCGGTCTGCTACGCGCTGCGGATCACCAACGTGGACGCGGTGCGGCACCGGCTGCTCTTCGAGCGGTTCCTCGCCCCGGAACGCGACGGCCCGCCCGACATCGACGTGGACATCGAGTCCGACCGCCGGGAGGAGGTGATCCAGCACGTCTACGCCCGGTACGGCCGGGAGCACACCGCCCAGGTCGCCAACGTCATCTCCTACCGGCCGCGGTCGGCGGTGCGGGACGTGGCCAAGGCGTTCGGCTTCTCGCCCGGGCAGCAGGACGCGTGGAGCAAGCAGATCGACCGCTGGGGCTCGGTCGCGGCGGTCGACGTCGAGGACATCCCCGAGCAGGTGGTGGCGTACGCCAACGAGTTGCAGACGTTCCCCCGGCACCTGGGCATCCACTCCGGCGGCATGGTGATCTGCGACCGGCCGGTGATCGAGGTCTGCCCCGTGGAGTGGGGGCGGATGCCCGGCCGCAGCGTGCTCCAGTGGGACAAGGACGACTGTGCCTCCGTCGGCCTGGTCAAGTTCGACCTGCTCGGCCTCGGCATGCTCTCCGCGCTGCACTACGGCTACGACCTGATCGGGTCCAGGCTGGACCTGGGCGACATGACCCTGGACGATCCCGAGGTCTACGACATGCTCTGCCGTGCCGACTCGGTCGGGGTGTTCCAGGTGGAGAGCCGCGCCCAGATGGCCACCCTGCCCCGGCTCAAGCCCCGCGAGTTCTACGACCTGGTGGTGGAGGTGGCGCTGATCCGGCCCGGCCCGATCCAGGGCGGCTCGGTGCACCCGTACATCCGGCGCAAGAACGGCCAGGAGCCGGTGACCTTCGCGCACCCGCTGATGCGCAACGCGCTGGAGAAGACCCTCGGCGTGCCGCTGTTCCAGGAGCAGCTCATGCAGCTCGCCATCGACCTGGGCGGCTTCGACGCGGCCGGGGCCGACCAGCTGCGCCGGGCCATGGGTGCGAAGCGCTCGGTGGAGCGGATGGCGCAGATCGCCGACCGGCTGTACGCCGGGATGGCCGAGCGCGGCATCACCGGCGAGCTGGCCGACGACGTCTACCGCAAGCTCACCGCGTTCGCCAGCTACGGCTTCCCGGAGAGCCACGCCATGAGCTTCGCCTACCTCGTGTACGCCAGTTCCTGGCTGAAGCGCTACCACCCCGGCCCGTTCCTGGCCGCGCTGCTCAACGCCCAGCCGATGGGCTTCTACTCACCGCAGACCCTGGTCGACGACGCCCGCCGGCACGGCGTCGAGGTCCGCCGGCCGGACATCAACGCCAGCGGCGCGAAGGCCACCCTGGAGTCCGGCCCGGAGACCCGGTGGGGGAGCCAGCCGGGCGAGCCGCCGCACGCCTGGGGGCTGGGCGGCCCGGCGGTCCGGCTGGGGCTGGGTGGCGTGCGTACCCTCGGCGACGGCGTGGCCGAGCGGATCGAGGCGGAGCGGACGGCCCACGGGCCGTACCGGGACATGCCGGACCTGGCCCGCCGGGTCGGCCTGACCGCGGCGCAGCTGGAGGCGCTGGCCACCGCGGACGCCTTCGCCTGTTTCGGGCTGACCCGCCGGCAGGCCCTCTGGGCTGCCGGCGCGGCGGCCCAGGACCGGCCGGGACGGCTGCCCGGCACGGTGACCGGCACGGCCCCGCCCACCCTGCCCGGGATGGAGGCGGTGGACCGCCTGGTCGCCGACGTCTGGGCCACCGGCCTGTCCCCGGAGAGCCACCCGGCCCGGTTCATCCGGGACCGGCTGGACGCGCTCGGCGCGGTGCCGATCGCCCGGCTGGGCCGGGTGGAGCCCGGGCAGCGGATCCGGGTCGGGGGGATCGTCACCCACCGGCAGCGCCCGGCGACCGCAGGCGGGGTCACCTTCCTCAACCTGGAGGACGAGACCGGCATGCTCAATGTCACTTGCTCACCGGGGCTCTGGCAGCGCTACCGTCGAATCGCCCGCACCAGCGGCGCGCTGGTGGTGCGGGGCCGGTTGCAGCGGCACGAGGGCGTCACGAGCCTCACCGCGGACCGGCTGGACGCGATCGAGCCGCCCGTCACGCCGGCGTCCCGGGATTTCCGTTGAGCTTAGTGATCCACATTACGGTTTCCGGAGGCCGGAGGCGGGAGACTCCCGGCACGGGTGGGCAGAGTGGCCCACCCGGGTATGGGGGATGAACCAGATGACCTTTCACAGCACGTACCCCGGTGGCGTGGCCAACGCCCGACGGACCCGGCTGGGCGCCGGTTGGGCGCCCACCCACGAGGTGGAGCCGCGGGAATACCAGGTGACCGACGGGCCGGTGGCCAACGCCCAGCGCTCCCGCGCCGAGGAGGACCCGGCCGGCGGTGGCGAGTCCTGACCCCGGGGCCGGGGGTGACTAGGCTCGGCGGCGTGGAGCTGACCCGAACCCTCACCCCCCGCACCGCCGTGATCTGGGCGGTGCTCCGGGCCGAGCTGGACCGGCGGGCCGGCGAGCGGCTCACCGTGCTCGACGTCGGCGGCGGGACGGGCGGCTTCGCCGTCCCGCTCGCCGAGGCCGGCCACCGGGTCACCGTGGTCGACGCCAGTCCCGACGCCCTCGCCGCGCTGACCCGCCGGGCCGCCGAGGCCGGGGTCGCCGAGCGGGTACGCGCCGTGCAGGGCGACGGTGACGCACTCGCCGGGCTGGTCGAGCCGGCCACCGCCGACCTGGTGCTCTGCCACTCGGTGCTGGAGGTCGTGGACGACCCCGCCCCGGTGGTCGCCGCGCTGGCCGCCGCCCTGCGCCCCGGTGGCGCGGCCAGCGTGCTGGTCGCCGGCCGGGCCGCCGCCGTGCTGGCCCGGGCCGTGAACGGGCACCTGGACGTGGCCGCCGCGCTCGCCGCCGACCCGGCCGGCACCGCCGGCCCCCGCGACACCCTGCGCCGCCGCTACGACGCCGACGGCGCCACGGCGCTGCTCGCCGCCGCCGGCCTCGCCGTCGAGGAGATCCACGGCGTACGCGTGCTCGCCGACCTGCTCCCGGCCGCCGTGGCGGACGGTCAGGCCGCCGCCCTGATCGAGCTGGAGCGGGCGCTGGCCGCCCGGCCGCCGTACCGCGATCTCGCCGCCCAACTGCACCTGTTCGCCCGCCGCCCGGCATGACCGGCCCGGCGGTGGGTCCGCTCGACCGGGTCGCGCCGCGCTACGGCGGCGGCAGCCTGGCCGACGTGCTGCCCAGCGCGCTCGCGCTGCTCGGCGTGCCCGGCGCCGCCGACCTGCTCGGCCTGGCGCCCCGGCTTGCCGGGGTGCGCCGGATCGCCGTGCTGCTGGTCGACGGGCTCGGCTGGTACCAGATCCCCACCGCCGCCCCGTACGCGCCGACGCTGGCCGGGCTGGCCGCCACGGTCGGCGTCCCGCTCACCGCCGGCTTCCCCTCCACCACCCCGACCAGCCTGGTCAGCCTCGGCACCGGCACCCCGTCCGGCGCCCACGGGGTGCTCGGCTTCACGGTGCGGGTGCCCGGCACCGACCGGGTGCTCAGCCACATCGAGTGGGCCGGCGACCCCGAGCCGCTGCGCTGGCAGCCCGTCGCCACCTGCTACGAGCGGGCCCGTGCCGCCGGGGTGGCGGTCACCGTGGTGAGCCGCCCGGAGTACGGCGGCAGTGGCCTCACCCTGGCCGCGAACCGCGGCGGCGACTACCGGGGCGCCGCCGGGGCCGACCCGCTCGCCGAGCGGATGCTCGCCGCCCTGGCGGCCGGCCCGGGGCCGACCCTGGTCTCCGGCTACCACCCCGACCTCGACCAGCACGGGCACCTCAGCGGCGTGGACTCCGCGCCCTGGCGGCTGGCCGCCGCCGAGGTGGACCGGCTGCTCGCCCGGCTCGTCGACGGGCTGCCGCCGGACGCCGCTCTGCTCGTCACCGCCGACCACGGGCAGCTGAACGTGCCCGACGGGCACCGCATCGACCTGGACACCGACCCCCGCCTGCGGGCCGGCGTCCGGGTGGTGGCCGGCGAGCCGCGGGTCCGCTACCTGCACGTCGAGCCGGGTGCCACGGCCGACGTGGTGGCCGCCTGGTCGGCGGTGCTGGACGGCGCCGCCCGGGTGCTGACCCGGGAGGAGGCGGTGGCCACCGGCTGGTTCGGGCCGGTGCCGGAGGAGCACCTGGGCCGGATCGGCGACGTGGTGGTGGTCTGCCGCGACACGTACGCGGTGGTCGCCACCCGCTCCGAGAAGCCGATCGTGTCCCGGCTCGTCGCCTACCACGGTGCCGACACCGCGGCCGAGATGACGATCCCGCTGCTGGTGGTACGCGGCTGACCCGCTCCGGGCGGACTGTCGGACCGGGCGGCTAGCCTGCGGGGATGGGCCGCAGCCAGTCGTTGCCCCGGGGCGGTGATCCGCGCTTCGGGCCGGACGCCGACGACACGGGCTGCCCGATCCTGCACGTCGACATGGACGCCTTCTTCGCCTCGGTGGAGGTGCGCCGCCGCCCCGAGCTGCGCGGCCAGCCGGTGGTGGTGGGCGGGATCGGGCCGCGCGGGGTGGTCAGCTCGGCCAGTTACGAGGCCCGCCGCTTCGGCGTCCGCAGCGCCATGCCCACGGCCCGGGCCCGGGCGCTCTGCCCGCACGCGGTCTACCTGCCACCGGACTTCACGCAATACTCGGCCGCCTCCCGGGCGGTGATGCGCATCTTCCGCGATGTCACCCCGCTGGTCGAGCCGCTCTCGCTGGACGAGGCGTTCCTCGACGTGGCCGGCGCCCGGCGGCTCTTCGGCACCCCCACCGAGATCGCCCGGCTGATCCGCCGCCGGGTGGCCGAGGAGCAGGAGCTGACCTGCTCGGTCGGGGTGGCGCCGAGCAAGTTCGTGGCCAAGCTCGGCTCCACCCGGGCCAAGCCGGACGGCCTGCTCGTGGTGCCCGCCGCCCGGGTGCTGGATTTCCTGCACCCGCTGCCCGTGTCGGCGCTGTGGGGCGTGGGGGAGCGCTCCGCCGAGGCGCTGCAACGGCTCGGCCTGCGCACGGTGCGCGACTTGGCCGAGGCGCCGCCGGGCCTGCTCCGCCGGGCGGTGGGCGAGGCGTCCGCCGCCCACCTGCACGAGCTGGCCTGGGGACGGGACCCGCGCCGGGTCTCCCCGGAGCACGTGGAGAAGTCGATCGGCGCGGAGGTCACCTTCGACACCGACGTCAGCGATCCGGCGGAGATCCGGCGGGCGCTGCTCGCCCTCGCCGAGAAGGCCGGCGCCCGGCTGCGCGCGGCGGGCCAGGTCGGGCGCACCGTGTCGCTCAAGGTCCGGTTGGCCGACTTCCGCACGGTCAGTCGCTCCCGCACGCTCGGTGTGCCCACCGACACGGCCCGGGAGATGTTCGACACGGCCTGGGCGCTCTGGACCGCCCTGGCCCCCGCCGAGCCGGTCCGCCTGGTCGGCGTCCGGATGGAGGGGTTGGCCGCCGCGGAGGAGACGCCGCAGCAGCTCACCCTGGGCGCGCCCGAGCGCGGATGGCGGGAGGCGGAGGCGGCGGCCGACGCCGCGGCCGCCCGATTCGGGCGGTCCGTCATAGGTCCGGCCAGTCTTCTCGGCAAGCGTGATCCCCGGCGAGTGGAAAAACCGACCCGGCCATAGGTCGTCCCGCTTTCCGACGCGCGAGCCCCCTCGTAGACTTGCGGGTAAGCAGCCGGTTGGCTGCCACGGTCTGTCGGCCCGACCGGGCCGACCAACGTGACCGGGGAGGAGTGCCGTGCCGCTCTCGGAGCACGAGCAGCGGCTGTTCGAGCAGATCGAGCGGTCGCTTGCCGAGGACCCCAAGTTCGCCTCGGCCGTGCGCGCCAGCGACCCGCGTTTCCACGCGCGGCGTCGCGTGCTCGTCGCTGCCGGCGTGGTCATCGCTGGTCTGGCCCTGTTGATCTACGGTGCCGTGATCAAGACGCCCCCGCTGGCCGTGGCGGGCTTCGTCGTCATGCTGGCCTCGTTGGGCTACGCGGTGCAGTCGCACCGCCGATCCCAGTCGCCCGACCTGCACGTGGTCGGCGGCACGACGAGTCGCCGTGGTCCCCGTGGCCGCAGCGGCCGCCGGGGCTCCTTCCTGGACCGGATGGAGGACCGCTGGCGGCAGCGCCCGGAGGGCCACCGCTGAGCACGTCCCGCCCCTGAGGGGGCGGACCTGGCGACGGCGCATCGCCGGCACCCGCCGGCGAGTGCGGTCGCTTCCGCGCGCCCGCACACCCCACACCCCCACACCGCACGCCGCGTTGATCAAGAGGTTTGCGTCGGCGCGGGCCCGTTTCCTGACGCAAACTTCTTGATCAACGCGCGCCCGTCGCCCGGGCAGGGCGCGAGGGGACCTGGGACCCGGTCCGGCCCGTCGGCGGGGGAGCGCCGGCGGGCGGAACCGGGTCAGCGGGCCGGTCGGCCCGCCAGGAGACGACGCGGGTTCCAGCGCAGCAGTCGCTGCCGCACCTGCCCGGTCGTGGTGACCAGCCGGGTCGAGCGTTCGGTCAGGGCGGTGCGCCAGCGCAGCAGCACCGATGGCGGCAGCAGGGCCGCCAGCAGCCGGGTACGCCGGTCCGCCCGGGCCGCGAGGGCACTGCGCACCGACCGCAGGGCCGGGTGCAGCTCCTCGCCGGTCAGCGGATCGCGGGCGTAGCGGGCCCGCTCCTCGGCCCGGCCCAGCAGCCGGATCCCGGTCACCGCACCGGCGTCCTCGGCCAGCGTCTCCCGGGTCAGCCGCTCGGCGGTCGTCCGGGGTGTCTCCGTCAGGTCCACGCGGACGTGGAAGTCGACAAGCGTGTCGAGCAGCTCGTCCCAGGCGGCGTGGGCGTCCGCGCGGGCGCGGTCGGCGTCCACGCCGACCAGGATCGCGCGCGCCTCGCCCCGCTGCCCGGGCACGGCGGCCATGGCGGTCGCCGCGGGCACTGCCGCCCGGGCGCGCCGGCGCCGGCGTAGCGCGGAGCGGCGCAGGGCCGGCACCGTGAGCAGCACCAGCAGGGCGAGCGCCCCGGCCACCCACCACGGCCAGACCGGGCTCTGCCGGGTCGGGCCGCTGTCGCCGACGGCCAGGCCCTGGTCGGCGTCCTTGTCCAGGCGGTCCGGGTCGTCGGCGCCGGACGACGGATCGGCCCCGCCGGGAGCCGCGGTACTCCCCGGCAGGGGCGTGACGTCCTCGGTGGCGTCGCTGTCCGGCGCCCAGACCGAGCGGACCGACCCCTGCACGCTCGCCGCCGGGGTGGCGTCGAAGGGCACCCAGCCGATCTCGCCGAAGTAGACCTCGGTCCAGGCGTGCAGGTTCTTGTTGGTCAGCACGTACGTGCCGTCGCCGGAGTTGCTGCCGTTGGTGAAGCCGAACGCCACCCGGGCCGGGATGCCGGCCGACCGGACCAGCCAGGCCATCGCCGCGGCGTACTGCTGGCAGAAGCCCACCTTGGTGTTGAGGAAGTTGGTGATGTCGTCGCCGCTGGTGCCGCTGCGGGTGGACAGCGAGTAGGTGAACCCGTTGTCCACCGAGAAGTAGTCGTAGATCGCCCGGACCTTGTCGTAGTCGTTCGTACGGCCCTTGACCAGGCGGTCGACGAGCCGGTCGACCTCGCGGACGGACGGTGTGACGGTCTGCTGTGCCAGCACCGGGTCGTCGGCCGGCTGCGACGGCGCCGCGCGCAGCACGGTGGGGTTGTACGTCGAGCGGACGTAGTCGAACGAGTAGTGCTTGCCCCGGGAGTTCTCCCGGTTGGAGAAGACGATCTGGCGGTTGTCGTCGTAGAGCCAGTTGCCGCTCAGGTCCTCGGTCTTCACCGGCTCCGCGTAGACCGGCAGCAGCGGCATGGTGAGGTTCTTGCTCACCTCGACGCTGGCCTGGTAGCGCTGCTGGGTCACGCCCCGGCCGCCGCGCTTCGTCGGGTCGGGCAGGTTGCGGTTGGCCGGCTTCCCGCTGGGCACCCGCACCCGGAAGCCGGTCGGCAGCAACTCGTCGGCGACCCCGAAGCGCAGGTAGAACGGTGCCGGCTCGTTGGTGGTCACCTTGACCAGCTCAGTCACCTCGGTCTGGTTGAGCTGGCCGCTGAGCGCGGCGAAGAGGTCGATCCGGCCGGGGCTGCCGCCCTGGCCGGGCCGCCCGTTGCCGGTGCCGGTGCCGTCGCCGACGGCGTTCAGGAGCCCGCCGGTCATCCCGGGCACGGCCAGCGGCAGGGCGACCGCCAGGACCACCCCGACCACGGCCAGCCGACGGCCCGCCGCGGCCAGCGGTGACGCCTCCCAGACGTCGACGTCGCGCCCCTCGCCGGTGAACCGGCGGCCGAACCGGCGTACGCGGTCGACGTTGTCGGTGACCAGCAGCCACAGGAAGCCGCAGGCGCCCACGACGAACGGGGTGGCGGGGACGCTGTCCACGTAGACCGCGACCGGCACCGAGTAGATGGCCAGCATGGGCAGCCCGGCCAGCGCGGGCCGGCGCAGCCCGACGGTGAGCACGTCGACCACGATGGCCACCGCGCCGATGCCGAGCACGGCGAGGAAGAGCAGCGAGTCCACGTCCGGCACCGGCACCCCGTAGGAGCGCATGTCCGACAGCGAGGCGCTGAGCAGGTCGCCGAAGTGGGCGAAGGTCGCCGGGGTGGGCACGAAGGCGAAGAACTCGGTGCCGCCCGGAAAGACCCAGGTCATGGCGAGCGTGAGACCGGCCAGCATGGCCAGCACCTGACCCCACAGTGGCGCCCGGGCCAGCCGGCTCAGCGCCGCCGCGCCGGCCACCACGGCGACCACGATGGCCGCCTGGATGAGCCAGGTCCAGCGCTCGAAGATCGCCGACAGCGGGGCCGCCGCCAGCAGGGTCGCGGCCGCGGCTACGAAGCCGAGGTTGCGGTGCGCGGTCACGGGTCCACCCTTCGGGTCATCGCACGCCTCCGGCGACCGTCTCGGCGAGCGCCGCCCGCAGCGCGAAGCCCTGCGACCCGCGCGCCGCCTGCGGCCAGAGCACCGGCAGCCGGTTGCCGTGCTCCACCCCGATGACCCGCCAGCCGCTCTGCAGCAGGGCGAGCACGGCGGCGCCGTGCGCGTGCTCCGCCTCGGCCCGGGCCTTCGGCGGCAGGTTCAGCCAGGTGTTGCTGTCGAGCAGGAAGCCCACGCAGGTGGCGCCGTTGCCGCGCAGCCCGGCCAGCAGTTCGGCCTCGGCGGTGCTCAGCGTGCCGAGGAGCGCGATGATGAGGCCGCCGTCGGCCCGCTGCCGGACCTGCTGCACCAGTGTGGTCAGCTCGCCGCGCTTGTCGAGGTGCACCTCGGCGAGGTGGTCGAGGAGCACGCCCTCGCCACCGGCCTCGGTGGCGTCCACGTCCGCGCCGTTGCCGGTGACCAGGCGCAGCTTGTAGCCGGCCTGGCGCAGGTGCACCGCGATGCTGGCGGCCGTCGAGACCGCCCACTCGAAGCTCGCCGTCGGCCCGTCGCCGCGGTGCCCGGCGGCGCGGGTGTCCAGCACCACCGTCGCCCGGCTCTCCCAGGGCTGCTCCTCGCGGCGCACCATCAGCTCGCCGGTGCGGGCCGTCGACTTCCAGTGCACCCGGCGCAGGTCGTCACCCATCCGGTACTCCCGGGTGGCCGCGTCGTCCTCGCCGTGCACCGCCACCGACCGGGCCCGGCTGTCACCGCTGCCCGCGTACTCGCCGGGGAGGCGGACCGAGGGCAGCGGGGTGACCTGCGGGATCACCGTCAGGTGGTCGGTGCTGGGGAAGGCCCGGCTCAGCTCGCAGAGCCCGAACGGGTCGGTCAGCCGGATCACCAGCGGCCCGACCTCGTAGCGGCCCCGCACGTCGGCCCGGACCGTGTACGCCACCGAGCTGGCCTGGTGGGCGCCGAGGCGCTCCAGCACCACCCGCGGCCGGCTGCCGAGCGCGTAGGGCAGCCGGTCCTCCAGCAGCAGGGTGCCGGTGGGCAGCCGGGACAGGTTCTGCAGCCGCAGCACCACCCGGGAGCTGGCGCCGACCGGCACCCGGTGCGGCTCCAGCGACCGGTTGCAGGCGAGCTTGTAGCGGCTGCGCCCCACGTAGGCCGCTGCGAGCAGCGGCAGGATGGCGAGCAGGACGGCCACCCGGAGGAGGTCCTTCTCGCCGAGGATGGCGGCGGAGATCGCGGCGGCGACCGCGGCCGCCAGGAAGGAGCGGCCGCGGGTGGTCAGCCCTCGCAGCCCGTCGCGCACGTCACGGCCTCCGCGGCTCGTACGGCCCGCGTCCGTTGTTCGGGGCGGGCCGGGTGTCGTAGGGGGAGCGCTTGCGGTCGTGCGGAAGCGGGAGGCGGTGCACCAGCTCGGCGACGATCGCGTCGGTGGTGCGCCGGGCCAGCTGCGCGTCGGCGGTCGGGATGATGCGGTGCGCCAGCACCGGCACCGCGAGGGCCTGGAGGTCGTCCGGCAGCACGTAGTCGCGGCCCTCCAGGGCGGCCACCGCGCGGGCGGTGCGCAGCAGCTGGAGGGTGGCTCGCGGCGACGCGCCGAGCCGCAGGTCGGGTGCCTCGCGGGTCGCGGTGACCAGGTCGATCGCGTACTGCTTGACGGCGTCCGCGACGTGCACCTGGCGGACGTGGCCGATCAGCCGGCGGACGGTGGCCGCGTCGGAGACCGGTCGCAGCTCGTGCAGCGGGTCGTTGGCGCCGTGGCCGTCCAGCATGGCGAGCTCGGCGCCGGGGTCCGGGTAGCCCATCGCGATCCGGGCGGTGAACCGGTCGCGCTGCGCCTCCGGCAGCGGGTAGGTCCCCTCCATCTCGATCGGGTTCTGCGTCGCGATCACCATGAAGGGGGTCTGCAGCTGGTAGGTCACGCCATCGACGGTGACCTGCCGCTCCTCCATGCACTCCAGCAGCGCCGACTGGGTCTTCGGCGAGGCCCGGTTGATCTCGTCGCCGACCACCAGGTTGGCGAAGACCGCGCCCGGCCGGAACTCGAAGTCGTGCGTCTCCTGGTTGTAGACGCTGACCCCGGTGACATCGCTGGGCAGCAGGTCGGGGGTGAACTGGATCCGGCGGACCGAGCAGTCGATCGACCGGGCCATGGCCTTGGCCAGCTTGGTCTTGCCGACGCCGGGCACGTCCTCGATCAGCAGGTGGCCCTCGGCGAGCAGGACCGCCAGGGCGAGCCGGACGGTGGCCGTCTTGCCCTCGATGACCTGCTCGATGTTGGCCACGATGGCCTCGCTGGCGGCGCGGAACTCGTCGTGCGGCAGCAGACCGCCCACCTCGTCCCAGGTCTGTTGTGTCACGGGCCTCCTCCTCGTCGCCGGACGGCAGCTCTGTATAGAGCACCTGGACCCGCCGTTGGGTTCGCGACGCCGAGCCTCGTCTGCCGCAGAAATCTCACTGGCCTCTCAGGCTAACCATGTTTCTCGTCGTCGCCGACCCCCGCAGCCGGTCGGCCGGTTACGCCCGGAATATTCGCCGGACCGGGGGACGTGTGGCCCGTCCGCACGCGGGTACCCGGTGGGTTTCGGGTTCCGGGGCAGCGGCGGCGAGCTCCACCGTCGTCCCACCTTGCGGGCGGCGGGCGGCAGGCGCGGGCCGCCGACGGGGTACACTGCCGGTCATGGCCGGAGTCTTCCTGCTTCTTACCGAGCCGTGCTGATGCGCTGAAAGCGCGACAGCACGGCGGCCCCTCCTGCGCGAGGGGCTTTTTCATGCCCGCAGCAGACCTCCGATACCCGACATGACCCGCGCCGAGGAGACGCCATGAGTGAGGCAGCCGCACCGGCCACCGACATCCCCCCGTTCCGGTACACCGCCGCCCTGGCCGAGGAGATCGAGCACCGCTGGCAGGACACCTGGGAGCGGGAGGGCACCTTCCACGCGCCGAACCCGGCCGGTCCGCTGGCCGACCCGGCCCACCCGCGCGCGGGCGCCGAGAAGCTGTACGTGCTGGACATGTTCCCCTATCCGTCCGGCGCCGGCCTGCACGTCGGCCACCCGCTGGGTTACATCGGCACCGACTGTTACGCCCGCTACCAGCGGATGGCCGGGCGGAACGTGCTGCACGCCATGGGCTTCGACGCGTTCGGCCTGCCCGCCGAGCAGTACGCGGTGCAGACCGGCACCCACCCCCGCACCACCACCGTGGCCAACATCGAGCGGTACAAGGAGCAGCTGCGCCGGCTGGGGCTGGGCCACGACGAGCGGCGGTCGGTGGCGACCATCGACACCGACTTCTACCGCTGGACCCAGTGGATCTTCCTGCAGGTCTTCAACTCCTGGTACGACGCGGACGCGCGCAAGGCCCGTCCGGTCGCCGAGCTGATCGCCGAGTTCGAGGGGGGCACCCGGTCCACCCCGGACGGCCGGCCGTGGGCCGAGCTGACCGTGGGCGAGCGGCGGAAGATCGTCGACGACCACCGGCTGGCGTACGTCTCGGAGGCGCCGGTGAACTGGTGCCCGGGGCTGGGCACCGTGCTGGCCAACGAGGAGGTCACCGCCGACGGCCGCTCCGAGCGGGGCAACTTCCCGGTCTTCAAGCGGAACCTGAAGCAGTGGATGATGCGGATCACCGCGTACGGGGACCGGCTGCTGGAGGACCTGGACACGCTGGACTGGCCCGAGCCGATCAAGCTGCAGCAGCGCAACTGGATCGGCCGGTCGACCGGCGCGCACATCGACTTCCCGACCGAGCGCGGCCCGGTCCGGGTGTTCACGACCCGGCCGGACACCGTCTTCGGCGCCACCTACATGGTGCTGGCTCCCGAGCACGAGCTGGTCGACGTGCTGGTGCCGGCCGCCTGGCCGGAGGGGACCCGGGACGCGTGGACCGGCGGGCACGCCAGCCCGAGGGCCGCCGTCGAGGCGTACCGGAAGGCCGCCGCGGCCAAGACGGACGTGGAGCGGCAGGCGGAGACCAAGGAGAAGACCGGCGTCTTCGTCGGCGCCTGGGCGACCAACCCGGTGACCGGCGGGCAGATCCCGATCTTCATCGCCGACTACGTGCTGGCCGGCTACGGCACCGGCGCGATCATGGCGGTGCCCGCGCAGGACGAGCGGGACTGGGAGTTCGCCGAGGTCTTCGACCTGCCGATCGTGCGGACCGTGCAGCCGGCGGAGGGCTTCGACGGCAAGGCGTGGACCGGCGACGGCCCGGCGGTCAACAGTGCCGCGCCCGAGCGCGGCCTGGACCTGAACGGCCTGGGGGTGGCCGACGCCAAGGCGCGGATCATCGAGTGGCTGGAGGCCAACGGGCACGGCGCCGGCGCGGTCACCTGGCGGCTGCGGGACTGGCTGTTCTCCCGGCAGCGCTACTGGGGCGAGCCGTTCCCGATCGTCTACGACGAGACCGGGGCGCCGATCGCGCTGCCCGAGTCGATGCTGCCGGTCGAGCTGCCCGAGGTGGACGACTTCTCGCCGAAGACGTTCGACCCGGAGGACGCCGACAGCAACCCGGAGACCCCGCTGTCCCGGCGGCGCGACTGGGTCGAGGTGGAGCTGGACCTGGGTGACGGGCCGAAGCGCTACACCCGCGAGACCAACGTGATGCCGCAGTGGGCCGGCTCCTGCTGGTACGAGCTGCGCTACCTGGACCCGACCGACTCGCGGCGCTTCGCCGAGCCGGAGAACGAGGCGTACTGGATGGGGCCGCGCGGCGCGGGCGACTGCGGCGGCACCGACCTGTACGTCGGCGGCGCCGAGCACGCCGTGCTGCACCTGCTGTACGCGCGCTTCTGGCACAAGGTGCTGTACGACCTGGGCCACGTCTCGTCCTTCGAGCCGTTCCGCCGGCTGTTCAACCAGGGCTACATCCAGGCGTACGCCTTCACCGACCCGCGCGGCGCCTACGTGCCGGCCGAGGAGGTCGTCGAGGTCGACGGCCGCTACTTCCACGGCGAGACCGAGGTCAAGCGCGAGTACGGCAAGATGGGCAAGTCCCTGAAGAACGTCGTCACCCCGGACGAGATGTGCGCGGCGTACGGCGCGGACACCTTCCGGGTGTACGAGATGTCGATGGGTCCGCTGGAGGTGTCCCGCCCGTGGGAGACCCGGGCGGTGGTCGGCTCCTACCGGTTCCTGCAGCGGGTCTGGCGCGCGGTGGTCGACGAGCAGACCGGCGCCGTGCGGGTCACCGACGCGCCGGCCGACGAGGCCACCCGGCGGCTGCTGCACAAGGTGGTCGACGGGGTCCGCGGCGACATGGAGGCGATCCGGTTCAACACGGCGATCGCCAAGCTGATCGAGCTGACCAACGGGCTGACCCGCCTGGCGGAGACCCCGCGGGAGGTGGCCGAGCCGCTGGTGCTGATGGTGGCGCCGTTCGCCCCGCACATCGCCGAGGAGCTGTGGCGGCGGCTGGGCCACGACACCTCGCTGACGTACGCGGACTTCCCGACCGCCGACCCGGCGCTGCTGGTCGCCGAGACGGTGACCTACCCGGTGCAGGTCAACGGCAAGGTCCGGGGCCGGGTCGAGGTGGCCGCCGACGCGTCCGAGGACGACGTCCGCTCGGCCGCGCTGGAGGCGGTCGCCGGCGCGCTGGCCGGCAAGGAGCCGCGCAAGGTCATCGTGGTGAAGGGCCGGATGGTCTCGGTCGTCGCCTGACGCGGTGGGTGCATCGGAGGCGCGTTCCGCGTTCGGGGCGCGCCTCCGCCGTGTCCGGGGTCAACCGGTCCGGATGGCGGCCTCGACCGTCGCGCGGTGCCGGCGCAGCCAGTCGTGCCAGCCGCGTACCGCGTCGACCGCGCCCGCCGCACGGAGCCGGCGCATCCCCGGCTCGTCCCGGTCGGCGCCGGCGTCGATGCCCCGCCAGGTGCCGTCTAGCTGGTCGAGCATGACGGCGACCAGGTCGCCGTGGGGCAGGGACACCCCGGGGGCCGCCGCCTCGTAGGCGTCGCAGAGCAGCCGGCAGCGCCGGGCCAGCTCGGCCGGGTCGGCGTCCCCGCCCAGCGCGGCCCAGTGCC
Source organism: Micromonospora sp. NPDC004551 (assembly GCF_040609975.1). NCBI lineage: Bacteria > Bacillati > Actinomycetota > Actinomycetes > Micromonosporales > Micromonosporaceae > Micromonospora > Micromonospora sp. NPDC004551. The sequence goes on from NZ_JBEXLM010000002.1 coordinate 149,112, forward strand.
AGCCGGCGAACGCCACGTCCTCGATCCGCCGGCCCGGCCCGGCCAGGTCCCAGTCGAGGAAGGCCACCGGCAGCGGCCCGCCGGGCGAGTCCCGGTAGACGGTGTTCTTCGGGGACAGGTCCCGGTGGCAGACCGTCTCGGCGTCGCCGGCCAGTGCGCTGCCGGCGCAGGCGTCGTGCAGCGTCCGGATCAGTTCGGCCAGCCGGGTGAGGGCCGGGTCGGCGAAGAAGGCCGGATCCTCGCGGTCCCGCCAGGGCACCCGCCCGGCCAGGTGGGTCAGCACCTGCCGGCCCCGCTCGTCCACCCCGAGGTGGTCCGGCGCCAGGCCGGGCGCGGTCGTGGCCAGGTGCCGCAGCAGGGCGGCCACGAACCCGGCCCGGGCCGGGGGAGTACGGCGTACCGTGTCGCCGATCCGGACCACCTCGGTGACGAAGCCGCCGGGCAGCCGCTCCTCCGCGGCCATCTCAGCTCGGGCCCAGCCGGCGGTGCCGTTCCGCCCGCCACCAGCGGTGGATGATGAGCGCACTGGCGATCAGACCGAGGCTGGCCGGTGCGGCGGCGTACCAGTTGATCGAGTCGGGGGAGCTGACCGCCGCGCCGATGGCCGCGTAGCCGATCGCGGTGGGGGCGGCGGCGATCACGCTGCCGGCCAGGAACGGCAGCACCCGCGCGCCCGTGGTGCCGTAGCCGTAGCTGACCAGCCCGAACCCGGCGATCGGCAGCAGCCGGACGGTCATCACGCCGAACACGCTCTGCCGGGCGAACCAGCCGTCCAGCCGGGCCAGCCGGCCGCGGACCCGCTCGGCGACGAACTGCCGGCCCAGCAGGCGGCCGACCGCGAAGCCGAGCGCCGCCGCGAGCAGCGCCGCGCCGAGGGCGTACGCGGCGCCCTGCACCGGGCCGAAGATCGCCCCGGCGGCCAGCGTCACGAAGGTACGCGGGACCAGCGCCACGAGCAGCAGCGCCCCGCCCACCACGGCGGCGACCGGCGCGTACCCGCCGAGCGAGTCGGCCAGCCGGGGCAGGTCGCCCGGGTCGGGGCGGGGGACCAGCAGCAGCGCGACGCCGAACCCGGCGAGCAGCAGGAGCAGCAGCGCGAACCGGCGCGCCGACGGCTGCCGGAGCAGCCGGGCGAACCGGCGGGATCGTCGCCGCCACGGTCGGGCGGCGCCGGTCATGCCCTCGCGGCGTCGGCCACCGCGGCGCGGCGCTCGGACCGGAGCCGGTCGGCCCAGGTGTCGTCGAGCGGGGGAAGCTGGTGGGCGCCGGTCGCCCAGCGCAGCAGCAGGTCGGCCAGGGCGGGGTTGCGGGCCAGCGCCGGACCGTGCGAATAGGTGCCGAGCAGTTTGCCGCGCCAGGCGCCCTCGGTGGCCCCGTCGTTGCCGACCCCGGCCGTCACCCGGGCCAGCGGCGACACGCCGGGGCCGAGGTGCGTCCGCCCGCCGTGGTTCTCGAACCCGGTCAGGTAGGGGATGCCCAGCCGCGGGTCGACCTCGCCGGCCAGCTCGCCGACCGCCCGGGTGGGCCCCCGGTCGGAGGAGATGTCCAGCAGCTCCAGGCCGGTGCACCGGGTGCCCTTGGCGAAGAACGAGGTGCCGAGCAGCTGGTAGCCGGCGCAGACGCCGAACACCACCGAGCCCTGGGCCACCGCCCGGTGCAGGCCGCCGTCGGCGATCAGCCGCTGCGCGCCCAGCGCCTGCGGGCCGTCCTCGCCGCCGCCGATCAGGTAGATGTCGGCGGTGGCGGGCAGTCGCTGGTCGGAGCGGACCTCCAGCACCTCGACCGGCATGCCGCGCAGCTGGGCCCGGCGGGCCAGGATCAGCGCGTTGCCCCGGTCGCCGTAGGTGGACAGCAGGTCCGGATAGATCCAGACGATGCGCAGGCTCTCAGTTGACACGGTCCAGCTCCGCTCGGATGTCCTGGAAGGCGGTGTAGTTGGCGATGACCTCCAGCCGGCCCGGCGGCACCGCGCGGACCGCGTCGTCGAAGCTCCGTACGTGCTGGAACGGCACGCCGTTGACGTCGAGCCGGACGGCCAGGTCGTAGGCCCGGTCGCCGGTGATCAGCACCTGCCGGCCGGCCAGCGGGGAGAAGTCGACGTCGAAGAGCCAGGAGGTGTCCAGCCCGTCGGGGTCGCGCGCGTTGATGGAGAGCAGTGTCGGCGCGACGTCGGCCATGTCGAACGCCTCCAGCCAGCTGGCCGGGTTCTTGGCCAGCAGCAGCCGGATGTTGCGCCCGTCCCGGTCGACCTGGGCGTAGCGGCCGGCCACCGAGGTGACCACCCCGAGCCGGGACACCGCGTCCACGGGGCGTACGCCGAACTCGGCGGCGACCGCCAGGGCGGTGGCCGCGTTGCCGAGGTTGACCTTGCCGGGAAGCTGGAGCTGCACCTTGTGCCAGGCCCCCGTGGGGTCGAGCACCCCGTCGTCCTCGACCGTCCACTGCGGCTGCGGGCGGCGCAGCGGGCAGCCCGTGCACCACCACTGCTCGCCGGAGCGCTGGATGGTGGAGCCGCACTCGGGGCAGACCCAGGAGTCGTCGTGCCAGCGCTGGCCGGCGCTGAACCAGGTGACGTGCGGCGGCACGTGGCCCTGGGCCGGGTCGGCCGGCGGGGTGGCGGCCCACACCACCATGGGGTCGTCGGCGTTGGCGACCACCCGCACGTCGGGGTGCCGGACCAGCGCGGCGCGCCAGAGCTGCGCCATCATGGCGACCTCCTTGGCCCGGTCGAGCTGGTCGCGGGAGAGATTCAGCAGCGCCACCACGTGCGGCTCGGTGGCCTCCAGCACCTGGGCGAGGTAGTGCTCGTCCACCTCCAGCACCGCGTAGGGGGTGCTGCCGGCCTTGGCCAGCGCCGAGGTGTGCCCGGTGGGCATGTTGGCGCCGAAGGAGTTGGTGGCGACCCGGCCGAGCACGCCGACGGCGGCGGTGGTGAGCCGGGTGGTGGTGGTCTTGCCGTTGGTGCCGGACACCAGGGCGATGGCGCGCCCGGCCGAGAGGTGGGCGAGCAGGTCCGGGTCGATCTTGAGGCCGATCCAGCCGCCGATGACCGAGCCGTCGCCACGGCCCGCGGCCCGCGACAGCGCCGCGGCGGTCCGCGACACGGAGCTGGCCACCTTTGCCCGCAGGGGCATCTTCGCGTCCGTCACCCGAGCGAGGTTACCGGACCACCGGGCCCGCCAGATCGCCGCCGACGGCGATCCGTTCGGCCGGGGACCTCCGGCGGACGGCCAGAGCGCCCTCCGCCGGACGGAGTCGATCAATGTCGGGAAGCGGACCGCCCCGGCGACCCGCCGCGCCCCTCCACTCCGCCCCACCCCCGTTGACGTGCGGTTTTGCGCGCGCAAACGCCGCGCCACGCGGGCGTTTCTGGTTGCGGGTGGAGGGAAGTGGAGTAGAGTGGGGCGCGATGGTGAGGCCGGGAGGGCCACACCGGCCCGGGGGGTCAGCGGCGCCGCGAACGCCGCTCAGGGCGAGGGGGTTGGGCCGATGTTCCTCGGCACCCACACTCCGCGCCTGGACGACAAAGGCCGGTTGATCCTTCCGGCGAAGTTCCGGGACGAGCTGGCGGGGGGTGTCGTGATCACCAAAGGGCAGGAGCGCTGCCTCTACGTCTTCCCGATGCCCGAGTTCCAGCGGATCGCCGACCAGTTGCGCGCGCAGCCGATGACGAGCAAGACGGCCCGGGCCTACAGCCGGGTCTTCTTCGCCAGCGCGCACGACGAGGTGCCGGACAAGCAGGGACGGGTCACCATCCCCGGGCATCTCCGGTCGTACGCCGCTCTCGACCGCGACCTGGTCGTGATCGGCGCGAGCACCCGGGTGGAGATCTGGGACAGGGCGGCCTGGGAGGCCTACCTCGCGGAGAGCGAAGACGACTTCGCCGACATCGAGGAGGGGGTGCTGCCCGGCGGTCTGTAGGGCGTGACGGCGCCCGACGTACTGCGAGATCTCCAGCCGCTTTCGAGTTCCTGGCACCCCTTCCCCGGTGCCAGGCGCACGATCCGATACGGAGGGCCGCGGCCTCCGGCGGGCGGGGAGCGGATGGGGATCTGGCGGTATGGCGAGGCGTCGTGGCGACGACGGACACAGGGACGGAAGCGGTTTCAACAAGTGGGGGTCGAGATGGGGGAGCTACGCGGCACGCACGTGCCGGTGCTGCTCGAGCGGTGTCTCGAGTTGCTGGCCCCCGCACTGGGCCGGCCCGGCCGCACCGTGCACGTCGACGCCACGCTCGGCCTGGCCGGGCACGCCGAGGCGGTGCTCGAGGCGCACCCGGAGACGGTGCTGATCGGCCTGGACCGCGACACCGAGGCCCTCGCTCACGCGCGGGTCCGGCTGGCCCGGTTCGCCGACCGGATCCACCTGGAGCACGCCGTCTACGACGAGCTGCCCGAGGTGCTCGACCGGCTCGGCTACCCGGCGATCGACGGGATCCTGTTCGACCTCGGCGTCTCGTCCCTGCAACTGGACGCGCCCGACCGCGGGTTCGCGTACGCGCAGGACGCGCCGCTGGACATGCGGATGGACCAGACCCGGGGGGTGACCGCCGAGGAGGTGGTCAACACCTACTCCCACCCGGACCTGGCCCGGGTGCTGCGGGTGTACGGCGAGGAGAAGTTCGCCGGGCGGATCGCCTCGGCGATCATCCGGGAGCGCGAGCGGGCGCCGATCACCTCGTCGGCGCGACTGGCCGAGCTGGTTAGGGAGAGCATTCCGGCACCAGCCCGACGAACCGGGGGACACCCGGCAAAGAGAACGTTTCAGGCTTTACGGATCGAGGTAAACAGAGAACTGGCAGCGCTGGAGACGGCGCTGCCGGCCGCTCTGGACAAGCTCACCGTGGGCGGCCGCATGGTGGTCCTGTCCTACCACTCGCTGGAGGACCGGCTCACCAAGCAGGCGCTCGCCGACCGGGTCCGCAGTAAGGGCCCGGTCGACCTCCCGGTCGAACTGCCCGGGTCGGGTCCGACGTTCCGGCTGCTCAGCCGGGGCGCGGAGCTGCCCGGGGAGGCCGAGGTCGCCGCGAACCCGCGCGCCGCCTCGGTGCGGCTGCGGGCCGCGGAGCGGCTCGATCCGGAGGCGGCCCGGCAGGGGCGTACCGACCGCGAACGGTACCGCCGCCGGGTGAAGGCGATGCACCAACCGGGGACGGGGTCACCGGGGTCCGGTCAGGACCCGCGGTCGGCGCCGGGGGACGGGAACGGGACGGACGAAGAGGGGGAGGGGACATGAACGTCAACCAGCGCGACGGCCGGGACACCGGCATCGGACAGCGCGCACCGCGGTCGGGGGGCCGGACCGCGGCGCAGCGTGCCCCGCGCGGCACCACGTCGACGGTGGCGGCCGACCGGCCCGACCGCCGGGGGGAGACTCGCGCCCGGGGGGCGCGCGAGTTCCCCACCCAGGGCAGCGCCGCGCTGAAGCCGGCCGAGCGCGCCCGGACCAGCGGCAGCGCCTCGCCGCGGCTGCGGGTCGCCCCGCCGCCGCCGGTGCGGGTGCCGCGGGCGCCGTTCGTCGGGCTGATCCTGGTGCTCGTGGTCGGCGGGGTGCTCGGCATCCTGGCGGTCAACACCAAGATCAACGAGAACGCGTTCAAGCTGGAGAAGCTCCAGCAGCAGCAGGCCAAGCTCGACGTCGACCAGCAGCAGCTGGAGAAGGAGATCGCCGACCAGAAGGCGCCCGGCAACCTGACGGCCAACGCCCGCAAGCTGGGCCTGGTCGACTCCGACGAGCTGGCCTACATCCGGCTGCCGGACGGCAAGGTGATCGGCGTCCCGCACCCGGTCGAGGGTGCGCCGGCGATCACCAGCCAGCAGGGCAACGGAGGCTGAGCAGTGCCGCCGAGATCGGAGGAACCGCGCCGGGACGCCACGGGCTCCCGGCGCGGCTCGTCCCGGAGCGCGGAGCACCGGGAGCCGGGCGTCGGCGGGATCTCCGACGCCCGGGCGTACACGCCGCGGGGCCGGACCATCCGCGAGGGCGGCGGCGCCGCCCGGACCGGCGGGGGCGCCGAGCAGCGGCGTACCCCGCGCAGCAGCCGCTCCGGCGACCCGTTCCGCCCGGCGTTGCAGGTGCTCGACGGCGGCCGCACCGGTGCGACCCGCGCCGGCCGCCGGGAGACCGCGGCCGGTGGCCGGGCCGGCGTGGTGCGGACCGTCTCCGCCCGGCCCGTGCGCGAGCCGTTCGACGACGAGGCCCCGGCACCGCGGCGCCGGCCCGGGCCGCGGCGCCCCGCGCGCCCGGCCGCCGCCCGGCGGCCCGTCCGCAAGCCGCGCCGCCCGCCTAAGCTCGGCGACCCGCGCCGCCGGCTGCGGCTCGGCACGCTTCTCGTGCTGGCACTCTTCACCAGCATCGGCATCCGGCTGGTCTACCTCCAGACCGTCAGCACCCCGGCGTACGCCGACGGCGGGCTCCCCAACCGGCTCGCCGTGGTCGAGCTGCCGGCGCCGCGCGGGGCGATCTACGACCGCACCGGCGCCCCGCTGGCCCACAGCGTGGAGGCGCGGTACGTCTTCGCCGACCCGACCCAGGTCAAGGACCCGGTCGCCACCGCGAAGGTGCTCTCCCCGCTGCTCGGCGTGCCCGCCTCGGAGCTGGCCGCGAAGATGCGGCCCCGCAAGCTGCCCGGCGGCGGCTCGTCGCAGTTCGAGTACCTGGCCCGCGGCGTCGACATCGACCGGGCCAAGCAGATCATGGCGGCGGACCTGGCCGGCATCGGCGTGCACCGCGACGAGCGGCGCGAGGTGCCCGGCGGCGACCTCGCCGCCAACCTGCTCGGCTTCGTGAGCCAGGACATGAACGGCCTGGAAGGGCTGGAGGCGAAGTACGACGACGTGCTGGAGGGCAAGCCCGGCCGGAAGCGGTACGAGGTGGGGCAGGGCGACCTGGCCGCGCCGATCCCGGGCGGCTACAGCCAGACCACCCCGGCGCAACCGGGCAGTTCGTTGGAGCTGACGATCGACCGCGACCTCCAGTTCCAGTCGCAGCGGATCCTGTCCGACGGGATGGCGCAGACCCGGGGCAGCGTCGGCGCCGCGGTGATCATGGAGGTCGGCACCGGCGACGTGCTGGCCCAGGCGAGCTTCCCCACCTACAACGCGGCCGACCCTGCCAAGGTCAACTCTCCGGCCGACCGCGAGGACGCCGCCACCAGCTTCATCGTCGACCCGGGTTCGATCCACAAGGCGATCACCTACGGCGCGGCGCTCCAGGAGGGCGTGATCACCCCGGACACCGCCTTCCCGGTGGCGAACACCATCCAGAAGGGCGACACCACCTTCCGGGACACCCACCCGGCCGACGGGCGGACCATGAGCATCCCGGGGATGCTCGCGTTCTCCTCCAATGTCGGCACCATCGAGATCGCCGACAAGCTCGGCAAGGACCGGCTGATCGACTACCAGAAGCGGTTCGGGCTGGGCCAGCCCACCGGCGAGGGCATGCCGGGGGAGGCCAGCGGCCGGCTGCTCCCGGCCGACCAGTGGAGCGACTCGTCGCACGGGTCGGTGCCGATCGGGCACAGCGTGGACGCCACCCCGTTGCAGATGGCCGCCGCGTACGCCGCCATCGCCAACGACGGGACGTACGTCCAGCCGCACCTCATCAAGGACGTGATCGGCCCGGACGGGAAGAAGAAGCCCGGGGCCACCCCGGTCACCCGCTCGGTGCTCAGCCCGGCCAACGCGGCCGCGCTGCGCCGGATGCTGGAGGCGGTCACCACGGTCGACGGCCCGGACGGGCGGGCCACCGGCCTGGCCGCCGCGGTGCCCGGCTACCGGGTGGCCGGCAAGACCGGCACCGGCCTGCGCTACGACAACGGCAAGCTCCAGCCCGGCGAGGTCGGCTCGTTCATCGGGATGGCCCCGGCGGAGAAGCCGCGGTACGTGGTGGCGGTCTTCGTCTGGAGCCCGGGCGGCGAGGGCGGTGCGGTGGCCGCGCCGGCCTTCCGGGAGATGATGTCCTTCACTCTCCGGCACTACCGGGTGCCGCCCTCGGCGACCAACAAGTCCCCGAAGTTCGAGGTCTTTCCGCACTGAGCCGGGAGGGCGGGACATCATCGGTGAGTGGCGACGAACCACCGGGGCGGCTGTGCGGTCGGAACCGGACGACCGGGTAGGGTCTGACGCCGTGCCCGGCAATCCACGACCCACCACCGTGAATCCCGTCCGGCTCGGCGACCTCGCCGCCCGGCTGGCCGTCGCGCCGCCGGAGGGGGCCGCCGAGATGGCCGTCACCGGGGTGACCCACGCCAGCCAGGAGGTCCGCCCCGGCGACCTGTACGCGGCCCTGCCCGGTGCCCGCCGGCACGGCGCGGAGTTCGCCGCCGCGGCGGCCGGTGCGGGCGCGGTGGCCCTGCTGACCGACCCGGCCGGCGTCGCGCTGGCCGCCGGGACGGGCCTGCCCGTGCTGGTCGTCGACGACCCCCGGGCGGTGCTCGGCGAGGTGGCCGCCACCGTCTACGGCGACCCGACCACCGGGCTCACCATGATCGGCGTGACCGGCACCGCCGGCAAGACCTCCACCAGCTACCTCATTGAGTCCGGGCTGCGCGCCGCCGGGCACACCACCGGCCTGATCGGCACGGTCGAGACCCGTCTCGGCGACCTGGTGATCGACAGCGTCCGGACCACCCCCGAGGCGACCGACCTGCACGCCATGCTCGCGGTGGCCCGCGAGCGCGGGGTGGACACCGTGGTCATGGAGGTCTCCAGCCACGCCCTGGCCATGGGCCGGGTCGGCGGGGTCCGGTTCGACGTCGGCGGCTACACCAACTTCGGCTCCGACCACCTGGACTTCCACGCCGACGAGGCCGACTACTTCGCCGCCAAGGCGAAGCTCTTCGACGGGCGCTGCCGGGTCGAGGTGCTCAACCACGACGACCCGGCGCTGGAGCCGCTGCGCAAGCCCGCCACCGTGACCTACTCGGCGGCCGGCGACCCGACCGCCACCTGGTGGGCCGACGGCATCGGCGGCGAGGGCTACGCGCAGCACTTCACCCTGCACGGCCCGGGCCGGGTGACCCTGCCCACCGGTGTCGCGCTGCCCGGCCGCCACAACGTGGCCAACGCGCTGCTGGCCGTCGCCGTGCTGGTGGCCGCCGGGGTCGACCCGGTCACCGCGGCCCGCGGGGTGGCCGCCTGCGGCGGGGTGCCCGGCCGGCTGGAACTGGTCAGCGGCGACGCCCCGGTACGCGGGGTCGTGGACTACGCGCACAAGGCGAACGCCATCGAGGCGGTCCTTCTGGCGCTGCGTGACCTGACCGGCGGCCGGTTGATCTGCGTGCTGGGCGCCGGCGGCGACCGGGATCGGGGCAAGCGGCCGGTGATGGGCGCCACCGCCGCGCGGGGCGCCGACGTGGTGCTGGTGACCGACGACAACCCGCGCACCGAGGACCCGGTCACGATCCGGGCCGAGGTGCTGGCCGGCGCGTACGCGGCGGGCACCGGCGCGCGGATCATCGAGGCGCCCGGCCGGCGGGCCGCCATCGAGGAGGCGGTCCGGGTGGCGGAACCGGGGGACATCGTGGCGCTGCTGGGCAAGGGCCAGGAACGCGGCCAGGAGATCAACGGCGAGGTGCTGCCGTTCGACGACCGGGTGGAGCTGGCGGAGGCGCTGCGCGCCCGCTTCGGCGACCTGGTGGGGCAGCGATGATCCCGCTGACCCTGGCCGAGGTGGCCGCCGCGGTCGACGGCCGGCTCGTCGCCGCCGACCCGGACGCCCGGGTGACCGGCTCGGTGGAGTTCGACTCCCGCAAGGTCACCCCGGGCGGCCTTTTCGTGGCCTTCCCCGGCGAGAAGGTGGACGGGCACGACTACGCGGCCGGCGCGGTCTCCTCCGGCGCGGTGGCCGTGCTCGGCACCCGCGAGGTGCCCGGCGTGCCGATGGTGCTGGTCGGCGACGCGCTCGACGCGATGGGGCGGCTGGCCCGCGCGGTGGTCGACCGGCTGCCCGGGCTGACCGTCATCGGGCTGACCGGCTCCTCCGGCAAGACCACCACCAAGGATCTGATCGCCCAGCTCGCCGTCCGGCTCGGCCCGACGGTGGCGCCGCCCGGCTCGTTCAACAACGAGCTGGGGCACCCGTACACGGCGTTGCAGGCCGGTCCGGAGACCCGCTACCTGGTGATGGAGAAGGGCGCCCGCGGGGTGGGGCACATCCGCTACCTGTGCGACGTGGTGCCGCCGCGGATCTCCGTGGTGCTCAACGTCGGGGTGGCGCACATCGGTGAGTTCGGTTCGGTGGAGACCATCGCGCTGGCCAAGGGCGAGCTGGTCGAGGCGCTGCCCGCCGACGGGCTGGCCGTGCTCAACGCTGACGACCCGCGGGTCGACGCCATGGCGGCGCGCACCGCCGCCCGGGTGGTCCGCTACGGCGAGTCCGAGCGGGCCGACGTGCGGGCGGTCGACGTGACGCTGGACGGGCGGGGCCGCCCGTCGTACACCCTCGTCACGCCGGAGGGGAGCGCGCCGGTGCGGCTCGGGCTGACCGGCCGGCACCAGGTGTCCAATTCGCTGGCCGCCGCGGCGGTCGCCCGGGAGCTGGGCCTGCCCCTGCCCGAGCTGGCGGTGGCCCTCGGCGAGCTGGGGCTGGTCTCCACCCGCCGGATGGACGTGTTCGAGCGCCCCGACGGGGTGACCGTGATCGACGACTCGTACAACGCCAATCCGGCCTCCACCGGCGTGGCGCTGCGGGCGCTGGCGAGCATGCGGGGTACGGGGCGTACCGTCGCGGTGCTCGGTTACATGGCCGAGTTGGGCGACTTCGAACGGGAGGGGCACCAGCAGGTCGGCCGGCTCGCGGCCGAGCTGGGGATCGACCGGCTGCTCGTGGTGGGCGAGCCGGCGGCGCCGATCCACGAAGGCGCGACAGCGGTAAGCAACTGGGGAGGAGAGTCGGTGCTGCTCACCGATCAGGCGGCGGCCGTCGAGGTGCTGCGGAGCGAGCTGCGTCCGGGTGACGTGGTGCTGGTGAAGGGCTCCCGGTACCGCACCTGGGAGGTGGCCGACGCGCTGCGCGCGGACGCCGGGAAGGGTTCGGCCGCATGAGGGCGGTGATCGTCGCCATCGGGGTCGCCTTCCTGATCTCGCTCTTCTGCACCCCGATCGCGATCAAGGTGTTCACCCGGCTCAAGGCCGGCCAGCCGATCCGGGCCGAGGGCCCGGCCATGCACCAGGGCAAGAAGGGCACGCCGACGATGGGCGGCGTGGTCTTCATCCTGGCCACGGTGATCGCGTACGTCGCCGGCCACCTGGCCCTGACCACCCTGCCGGACGCGCAGATCGCCCAGGTCGAGCCGACCATCACGGCGCTGGTGCTGCTGGGGCTCATGGTGTTCTCCGGCGCGGTCGGCTTCATCGACGACTTCCTGAAGGTCCGCAAACGGCACAGCGGCGGCCTCAACAAGCGCGGGAAGCTCGCCGGCCAGATCCTGGTCGGCGCGATCTTCGGCGTGGTGGCGCTGTACTTCCCGAGCAGCATGACCGACGTCCGCGGCAACGCGACCAACACCGAGACCGTCGGCAGCACCATGCTGAGCTTCATCCGGGACATCCCGGCCCTGGAGATCGGCAAGATCGGCTCGGTGATCGTCATCGTCCTGGTGGTGATGGCGGCGACCAACGGGGTGAACCTCACCGACGGCCTCGACGGCCTGGCCACCGGCGCCTCGGTGATGGTCCTCGCCGCGTACGCGCTGATCGCGTTCTGGCAGTACCGGCACTGGTGCGCCGACCCGAACTACACCGAGGCGTACTGCTACGCGGTGCGGGACCCGCTGGAGATCGCGTTGATCGCCGGGGCGGCGGCCGGAGCCTGTGTGGGCTTCCTCTGGTGGAACACGTCGCCGGCCCGGATCTTCATGGGCGACACCGGCGCGCTGGGCCTGGGCGGCCTGATCGCCGGCATGGCGATGTCCACCCGGACCATCCTGCTGCTGCCGATCATCGGCGGCCTCTTCGTGATCGTCACGATGTCCGTGGTGATCCAGATCATCTCGTTCCGCACCACCGGCAAGCGGGTCTTCCGGATGTCCCCGCTCCAGCACCACTTCGAGCTGGCCGGCTGGAGCGAGGTCAACATCGTGGTCCGGTTCTGGATCATCGCCGGCATCGGCGTGGCCATCGCGCTGGGCCTGTTCTACAGCGAGTTCCTGGCCGCGGTGAGCTGATCCGCTGCCGCTGCGTCACGGCGGGATCCCTGGGCGTTACCAGGGGTCCCGCCGTTTTCCGTTCCGACACGCCGACCGGGCGGTTGCGCCACGGGCGGGCGGGTCGAGCCGCCATGATGGGCGGGTGGGGGAGGGAAGAGACACCGAGGGCGCGACCGACACGCAGGCCCGGCGGACGCCCGCGGCGACCCGCCCGGCCGACCCGCCCGGGCCGCTGCTCGGCCTGGACGCGGCCGGCGGGCTGGCCGCGCTGCGCGGCCTGCTGGCCCGGCCGCTGGCCTCCTACTACCTGCTGCTCTCCAGCGCCGGCCTGCTGCTGCTGATCGGTCTCACCATGGTCTTCTCGGCCACCAGCGTGAAGGACTTCGCCGAGGAGGGGGACGCCACCGCGTCCCTGGTCAAGCAGACGATCTTCGCGGTGATCGGGATCGTCGCCTTCTGGGCGTGCCAGCGGCTGCCCGCCCGGACGTTCCGGGCGGTGTCCCGGCCCTTCCTCGGGGTGGCCGTGGCGCTCCTGCTGGTCCTCAACCTGCTGGTGGCGCTGGAGGCGCTTTTCCGGGTGAAGTCGATCGGCCCGCTCAAGGCCGAGCTGCTCTGGCTCTACCTCGGTCCGATCTCGGTGCAGCCGGTCGAGGTGGCCAAGTTCGCGCTGGTGCTCTGGGGCGCGCACGTGCTGGCCCGCAAGGGCGCCGCGCTCGGGTGGTGGCGGGAGCTGGCCACCCCGCTCTTCCCGGTGGTCGGCCTGCTCTTCGTGCTGGTCGGCTACAACGACCTGGGCAGCATGCTCTGCCTGCTCGCGCTGGTGGTCGGGATGCTCTGGGCCGCCGGTGTGCGGAAGCGGGTCTTCGCCACCCTCTCCGCGATCGGTCTGGCCGGGATCGGCCTGCTGGTCGCCGCCGCATCCCTCGGCGCCGGATCCGGGTCGCGGGACGCCGACAACTACCGGCTCGGGCGGCTCACCATGTGGCTCGACCCGCCCGACCCGAAGACCTGCTTCGAGCTGGAGCTGCCCAACTGCTACCAGCTCGTCCAGGCCCGCTACGCGGTGGAGAACGGCGGCTGGTTCGGCGTCGGGCTGGGCCGGAGCAGTTTCAAGTACGGCTGGCTGCCCGAGGCGCACAACGACTTCATCTTCGCCATCATCGCCGAGGAGCTGGGTGTGGTCGGCTGCTCGGTGGTGCTGGTGCTGTTCGCCGTGCTGGCGTACAGCGGGCTGCGGATCGCCCGGCGGGTGGAGGACCCGTTCCGCCGGCTCGCCGCCGCCGGGGTCACCGCCTGGCTGGTCGGCCAGGCCGTGATCAACATCGGCGGGGTCACCGGGCTGCTGCCGCTCACCGGCGTACCCCTGCCGTTCATCTCCGACGGCGGCAGCGCCCTCGTGGTGACCCTGGCCGCGATCGGGATGCTCGCCTCCTTCGCCCGTGCCGAGCCCGACGCGGCCCGGGCCCTGCATGCCCGTCCGCCGGCCCGGTGGGTCCGACTAGTGTGGGCCCCGTTGCCGCCGCTTCCCGGCCGGCGCCGCCGACCGGCGTCGCCACCGGCGGACCGAGGGTCCGTGCCCCGGTCCCGCTCGCGGCGGCAGGACGACCAGGCCGCGGCCCGCGGCGCCCGGTCCGACCGGGCGCGTGCCGGCACGGCGAGCGAGAGGAGACGCTGATGGGTCCGCTGCGTTCGGTGGTGCTTTGCGGAGGCGGCACGGGTGGGCACATCTACCCGTTGCTCGCGTTCGCCGACTGCCTGCGCCGTCACGACCCGAGCGTCCGGATCACCTGTCTCGGCACACCCAAGGGGCTGGAGAACGAGCTGATCCCGCCGGCCGGCTACGACCTGCGCCAGATCCCGGCCTACCAGCTGCCCCGCTCGGTCAACATGAGCCTGGTGCGCACCCCGGACCGGATGTGGAAGGCCGCCCGCGCAGCGGGCAAGGTGCTCGACGAGGTGCGCGCCGACGTCGTGATCGGCTTCGGCGGGTACGTCTCGGTTCCCGGTTACCTGGCCGCGTGGCGGCGCGAGCTGCCCATCGTCATCCACGAGGTGAACGTGCCGCCGGGCGTGGCCAACCGGCTCGGCATGAAGTTCACGAAGAACGTCGCCGTCGGCTTCCCGCACCAGCCGGCGCAGGCCGAGTCGCTGCGCGACGCCCGGGTGGTCGGTGTGCCGCTGCGCCGGGGCATCGCCGGGCTGGACCGGGCCGCCGTGCGCAACGCCGCCCGCGCCCACTTCGGACTCCGCCCCGACCTGCCGGTGCTCTTCGTGGCCGGCGGCTCGCAGGGCGCCCGCTCGATCAACCTGGCGGTCTCCGGGGCGGCCAAGGAGCTGGCCCGCAACGGCGTGCAGGTGCTGCACGTGATCGGCGCCCGCAACGAGCCGGTCTCCGTCCCCAGCGACCTGCCGGTGCCCTACGTGACCCTGCCCTACCTGTCCGAGATGGAGCTGGGCTACGCGGCCGCCGACCTGATGCTGGGCCGGGGCGGCGCGATGACCTGCGCCGAGGTGGCCGCGATCGGCCTGCCCACCGTCTACGTGCCGTACCCGCACAGCAACCAGGAGCAGAAGCGCAACGCGCTGCCCGTGGTGGAGGCCGGCGGCGGGCTGCTCGTCGATGACGCCGAGGTGACCCCGGCCTGGGTGGAGCGCACGGTGGTCCCGCTGATCCGGGACCCGCAGCGACTCGCCGCGATGGGCACCGCCGCGGCCGCGTACGGCCGTCGCGACGGCGACGTCGCCCTGCTGAACTTCGTCTATGAGGCGGTGTCCCGCTGATGCGGGCCGCCGCGACCGGAAGGTACGTCGCATGAACACCGCGCAGTTCACCCCCGCCGGCACGATGACCGCGGAGGACCTGGGCCGGATCCACCTCATCGGGGTGGGTGGCGTCGGCATGAGCGGCCTGGCCCGGCTCTTCCTCACCCGGGGCCTGCCGGTCTCCGGCAGCGAGCTGCGGGAGTGGCCGTCCCTGGCCGGCCTGCGGGCGCTCGGCGGCACCATCCACATGAGCCACGAGGCGGCCAACCTCGACGGCGTGGACACGGTCGTCTACTCGTCGGCCATCCCGCAGGACCACCTGGAGATGGTCGAGGCGCGCCGGCGCGGCCTGCGGGTGCTGCACCGCTCCGAGGCCCTCGCCGCCGCGATGACCGGCCGCCGCACCGTGGCGGTCGCGGGCACTCACGGTAAGACCACCACCACCTCGATGGTCACCATGGTGCTCCAGCAGGCCGGCACCGACCCGTCCTTCGTGATCGGTGGCGAGATCTCCGAGGTCGGCTCCGGCGCCCACCACGGCACCGGCGAACACTTCGTGGTCGAGGCGGACGAGAGCGACCGGTCCTTCCTCATCTACCGGCCGTACGTGTCGATCATCACGAACATCGAGGCGGACCACCTCAACACCTACGGCGACCTGGCCAACCTGGAGGCGACCTTCGCCGAGTTCGCCCGGCTGACCGACCCCGAGGGGTTCATCGTCACCTGCGCCGACGACCCGGGCGGGCGGCGGCTGGCCGAGACGCTGCGGGCCGAGGGGCGCCGGGTCTGGACGTACGGCGAGTCCGCCGACGCCGACCTGAAGCTGAGCGGGATGGCCTCCTCCGCCCAGGGCGTGCGCTACCTGGCCGAGATCGAGGGCCGGTCGCTGGGCGAGATCCGGCTCCCGGTGCCGGGGCGGCACATGGGGCTGAACAGCGCCTCCGCGGTGCTCGCCGCGTACCTGCTGGAGCTGCCCATCACGGCGGCGGAGGCCGCGCTCGGCGCGTTCCCCGGCGTGCGGCGGCGGTTCGAGCGCAAGGGTGTCGCCGACGGCGTGCTGGTCTACGACGAGTACGCCTACCACCCGACCTCGATGACGCTGGCCCTGCAGACGCTGCGCGAGGTGGCCGGTGAGGGCCGGCTCATCGTGGTCTTCCAGCCCTACCGGCTCTACCGCACCCGCGACCTCCAGGCGGAGATCGCCGCCGCGCTCGGCATCGCCGACGAGCTGGTGCTGCTGGAGGTGTTCGGCCCCGGTGAGCTGCGCCAGCCCGGCGAGGGCTCGGCCGCGCTGCTGTCGGTGGTGCCGCTGCCGGCCGACCGGAAGGTCTTCGTCGAGGCGTGGGACGACGTGCCGGCCGAGGTGGCCCGCCGGGCCCGGCCCGGCGACGTGGTGGTGACCATGGGCGCACCGCCGATCTCGCTGATGGGCGACCAGCTGCTCGACGCCCTGCTGGCCCGCACCGGCGGCACCACGGCGATCGGCACCGGCGTCGACCCGGACGGCGCGGCCGCCACGGCCGGATGAGTCCCGGCCCGGCCCGCGGCCGCACCCCCGGCCAGGACGGCGGGGCCGGCCGGCGCAACCCGGCCCGGCGGTGGCAGCTGGTCCGGGCCGGCGCGGACGCCGTACCTCCGTCCACCCGGCGCTTCATGGCCCGGGCCCGGCAGCGGCGGATGCGCGCCGCGCTGCCCTGGGCGGTCACCGTCGCCGTGCTGGCGATCGCCGGGCTGGTCGCCTGGACCGTGCTGGGCACCGGCCTGTTCGGCGTCCGGGAGGTGCGGGTGGTCGGCGCGACGCTGGTCACCCCGGTCGAGGTGCGCGACGCCGCGGCCGTGCCCGACGAGGCGCCGCTGGCCCGGGTGGATCTGGCCGCGACCGCCCGCCGGGTCGGCACGCTCGCCCCGGTGGAGCGGGCCACGGTGGAGCGGGACTGGCCCGGTGCCCTGGTGATCCGCGTGGTGGAGCGCACTCCCGCGGCCGCGGTGCCGCAGGGCGAGCGCTGGGCGGTCGTCGACCGGTCCGGCGTGGTCTTCCAGAGCCTGGACCAGGCCCCCGCCGGGCTGCCGGTCGTCCGGGTCGGCCGGCCGGCGCCCGACGACCCCGGCACCCGGGCCGGGCTGGACGTGCTGGCCGCGCTCAGCCCGAAGCTGCGTGCCGAGCTGGTCGCGGTGGACGTGGCCGGGCTGGCCCGGATCACCCTGCTGCTGCGCGACGACCGGAAGGTGGTCTGGGGCGACGCGACCCGCAGCCCGGACAAGTCCAAGGTGGCCACCGCCCTGCTCGGTCGGAAGGCCGACACGATCGACGTCAGCGCACCGGACGTGGTCACCTTCCAGTGATCCGCCGGCCGGCCGACGTGAGCCGTCCCGCTCCGCGGGCGACACGCCGGAAAGGTCCTTGGCTCAGCGCGCGGCGGCGCATACGTTGCCCCGAAGAGATCAGTGGTTGACATCGCTCTAAGCCTCTAGTAGAGGGTGAGGGTTTCAGCCGTCGGAACAGCTGGGAAATGCTCCGCCGCTGGTCTGGCACAAGCCGTGTGGGGTCGGCCCATGCCAATCTCGAAGGGAAAGGACCGGAGATGACACCTCCGCACAACTACCTGGCGGTCATCAAGGTCGTCGGCATCGGGGGCGGCGGCGTGAACGCCGTCAACCGGATGATCGAGGTTGGACTCAAGGGCGTCGAGTTCATCGCGATCAACACCGATGCGCAGGCGCTGCTGATGAGCGACGCCGACGTGAAGCTCGACGTCGGCCGGGAGTTGACCCGCGGGCTGGGCGCCGGCGCCAATCCCGACGTGGGCAAGAACGCCGCCGAGGACCACCGCGACGAGATCGAGGAGGTGCTCAAGGGCGCCGACATGGTCTTCGTGACCTGCGGCGAGGGCGGCGGCACCGGCACCGGCGGCGCGCCGGTCGTGGCCAACATCGCCCGCAAGCTCGGCGCGCTCACCATCGGCGTGGTCACCCGGCCGTTCTCCTTCGAGGGCAAGCGCCGCCAGGTGCAGGCCGAGGCCGGCATCGAGGAGCTGCGCAACCAGTGCGACACGCTCATCGTGATCCCGAACGACCGCCTGCTCGCCCTCGGCGACCGGAACATCTCCATGATGGACGCCTTCCGCACCGCGGACCAGGTGCTCCTCTCCGGTGTCCAGGGCATCACCGACCTGATCACCACGCCGGGTCTCATCAACCTCGACTTCGCCGACGTGAAGAGCGTGATGAGCGGCGCCGGCAGCGCACTCATGGGCATCGGCAGCGCCCGCGGTGAGAACCGCGCCGTGGAGGCGGCCGAGGCGGCCATCTCCAGCCCGCTGCTGGAGCAGAGCATGGACGGCGCGCGGGGCGTGCTGCTCTCCATCGCCGGCGGCTCCGACCTGGGCCTGTTCGAGATCAACGACGCGGCGCAGCTGGTCACCGACGCGGCCCACCCGGAGGCCAACATCATCTTCGGTGCGGTCATCGACGACGCGCTCGGCGACGAGGTGCGGGTGACCGTGATCGCGGCGGGATTCGACGGTGGCATGCCGGCGTACAAGGCGGCGGACGCGCCCCGCAAGAGCAACCAGAACCAGCCGGCGCCGGTGAACCCGCCGGTCACGCCGCCGGCCACCGTGCCGCCGCCGCAGCAGTCGCCGCGCCGGGTGCTGTTCGACGACGTCGACGTCCCGGACTTCCTCAAGAACGGGTCCTGAGCCGCGCCGATGACCGATTCACCGACCACGGTGCGACCCGACCGTCGCGCCGAGCTCGCGGCCGGCCTCGCCCGGGTCCGGGCCCGCATCGCCGACGCCTGCGCGGCGGCCGGCCGGGACCGGGGCGAGGTCACGCTGGTCGCGGTGACCAAGACCTACCCGGCCGCCGACGTGGTCGCGCTGGCCGGGCTCGGGGTGACCGACGTGGGGGAGAACCGCGACCAGGAGGCGGCACCGAAGGCCGCCGAGGCGGCTGCCGCCGGTGCCGTGCCGCGCTGGCACTTCATCGGCCAGCTCCAGCGCAACAAGGCCCGCTCGGTGGTCCGCTACGCCGACGTGGTCCAGTCGGTCGACAGCGTGCGGCTGGCCGCCGCCCTGGACGGCGCGGCGGCTGCCGCCCGGGACCGGCCGCTGGACGTGCTGGTGCAGGTGAGCGTCGACGGCGATCCGGCCCGCGGCGGGGCGCTGCCGGACGCGGCCGACCCGGACCGGGGACTCGGTCCGGTGGCCGCGGCGGTGGCCGGGGCCGGGGCGTTGCGGCTCGCCGGTCTCATGGCGGTCGCCCCGCTGGGTTGGGAGCCGGAGCGGGCGTTCGCCCGGCTGGCCGAGGTGGCGGCGCGATTCTGCGCCGAGCATCCCGGTGCGACGGTCCTCTCCGCGGGAATGAGCGGCGATCTGGAAATCGCGATCGGGTACGGCGCGACACATGTCCGCGTCGGCAGCGCGTTGCTCGGAATGCGCCCCACGCTGCGGTAGCCTGACCGCGAAAGAAGCAAATTACATCAGTGTTGTTCAGGAACGGCGTTCCCGTAGCCGGGGGCCAATGGCGGGCGGACCGCGAATCGCTCGCCAGGGGATTGCCGATCCGGTCCGGTGGGCATCGTTGTCCACTCGTGATCAAGCGACACGGCACGGGGGCGCGTGCCGCACGGCGGACGGAAGGGCGCGGGGATGGGTGCACTGCGCAAGGCGGGGGTCTGGCTCGGTCTCGTCGAGGAAGACGATGAGCGGGCGTACGAGGACGGTGGCTACGACAAGGGTGGCTACCGCGAGTCGCGCTACCGGTCGAGCCGCTACTCCGAGGAGTTCGCCGACGACGAGGACGACGAGTCCGAGGAGCCGCCGGCGACCCGGGTCCGAGCCGGCGACCGCGGCCGGCTGAGCGAGCGGGCGTCGAGCCGCGCCGTCGAGACCGACCGTGCCGAGGTGGAGCGGCCGGAGCGGACCGAGCGGTCCAGCGTCCGGTCGATCACCCGCTCCGGCGCGGGCGAGACCTCCGGGGCGCTGACCTACCACACCCGGGACAACCTCGCCCTGGCGCCGCAGGCCCAGCCGCGCGAGCGGGCGGTGGTGCCCGAGGACGAGCAGCGCTACCAGATCACCACGCTGCACCCGACCACCTACCGCGAGGCGCGCACCATCGGTGAGCACTTCCGCGACGGCGTGCCGGTGATCATCAACCTCACCGAGATGGACGAGGCGGACGCCCGCCGGCTGGTCGACTTCGCTGCCGGGCTCGCGTTCGGCCTGCGCGGTACGATCGAGCGCGTGACCAACCGGGTGTTCCTGCTCTCACCGGCCAACGTCCAGGTCACCGCGGAGGACAAGGCCAAGATCGCTGAGGGCGGCTTTTTCAGCCTGAGCTAGCCCGCACGACCGAGGGACGTCGCCTGCCGTGTTGTCGATCCTGTTCCAGGTGCTCTATTTGCTCCTGTATTTCTTCCTGCTTGTGCTGTTGGCCCGATTTGTCCTGGGCGCCGTTCTGGCCTATGGTCGCCGCTGGCAACCGGGCCGTGGAGCATCGGCAGGATTGGAAGTCGTGTGGAGCGTCACTGATCCGCCCCTGCGCGCGTTGAGGCGTGTGATCCCACCACTGCGAATTGGTACCGTGAGCATCGACCTGGCCTCCCTTGTGCTCCTGGTTATCCTGTTCGTGCTGATGGAGTTCGTGTTTAGGCGCCTGATCCTGGCCTTTGCCTGACCAGAGCGCTTTCGCGGCCGCAACTGACCCGAGGAGTTTCGATGCCGCTGACCCCGGCCGACGTCCACAACGTCGCCTTCAAAAAGCCGCCGATCGGCAAGCGGGGGTATGACGAGGAGGAGGTCGACGCCTTCCTGGACGAGGTCGAGCGCGAGCTTGCCCGTCTGATCGAGGAGAACAACGAGCTGCGCGCCCAGGTGGAGCGCGGCGGTCGCGGCGGTGCTCCCGCCGGCCCCGGCGGCGACGCCCGGCTCGCCGCGGAGCTCAACGACGTCAAGGCCCAGCTCGACCGGGTGCAGCGCGACAAGGCGGCCGCCGAGCAGGCGGCCCGGGCGATGCAGGCCGAGCTGGAGCAGGTCCGCGCCCAGGGTGGCCCGGCGGCCTCCGCCGCCGACGGCGAGCAGCAGGCGCTGCGGGTGCTCATGATGGCCCAGCGCACCGCCGACGACCACGTGTCCGACGCCCGGCGCGAGGCCGACCAGCTGCTCTCCGAGGCCCGCTCCAAGGCCGAGGAGGTCACCCGCGAGGCCCGCGCCAAGGCCGACGCCCTGGAGCGGGACGCCCGCCAGCGGCACCAGGAGGCCATGGGCGGCCTGGACGCCAAGCGCACCGCGCTGCAGAAGCACATCGAGGAGCTCAAGCAGTTCGAGCGCGAGTACCGCACCCGTCTCAAGGCCTACCTGGAGAGCCAGCTGCGTGACCTCGACGGTCGCGGCCAGGGCCTGGAGGTCGAGATGAACCGCGAGGGCGGCAACCGTGCCGCCGGGGGCGGCAGCAACGGCCTCGCCACCGCCGGCCTCGCCGGCTCCTACGGCGGCGGCCGCGCGGGCTCGCTCGAGTCCGGCCGCTGATCCCGCCGTCGGTGGCCGTCCCCGCGACGGCCACCGACCGCACAGACCGACACGACGCGGCCGGGGGTGAGCCGTGATAGCAGCCAGCATCCCGCTCATCCTCGTCGCAGTCGTGCTCCTGGTGGCCGGGTTGGCCGGTGGGTCCAGCCCGCTGCTGATCACCTCGATCGCGACCAGCCTGCTGGCCGCCGTCGCCCTCGTGGCGGGCACCCGCCAGGCGGCCGCCGCCCGGGCAGCCGCGGGCCGGGAGACCGGGCCGCGCGGCCGGACCGCGCCGACCGGCCCGTCCCACGACGGGCCGGAGAACGCGGTCCCGTACCACGCGTCGACGGACGGCACCGGTGACCCCGGGTGGCGGCAACCACCCGGGACGCCGGTGGCCGAACCGTCCGACCCGCCGGTCGCCACGTTCGACCCGCCCGGCGAGCCCTACTCGCCGGCCGGGCCCTATTCGCCGGCCGAGCAGGTCTACCCGCCGGCCGAGCCCTACCCGCAGGCCGAGCCCTACCCGGCGGGGGAGCCCTACTCGCCGCCCGCTCCGCGCGGCCCGTCCCGCGCCGAGGCGGCGTTCGACACGCCGCCCCCCACGTCACCTGCCCCTACCTCGCCCGCGCCCACGTCACCCGCGCCGACCTCACCCGCGCCGGACGGCCCGTTCGAGGGTGAGCCGCCCGCCGAGTTCCTCACCGACGGGGAGGTCGCCCGGCTGGTCCGGCTCGACGGCGAGGTCCGGGTGGTCGACGGCCACCCCCGCTTCCACCTGCCCAGCTGCCCGCAACTCGTGGGCCGGGCCGACGAGCCGCTGCCGGTGGCCGAGGCGGTCGGGCTGGGCTTCACCCCGTGCGGCCGCTGCGCACCGGCCACCACGCTGCTCGCCGAGACGCGGCCGCGCTGATCATGGTGGCCATGGACGAGACGCTCACCGTCGCCGTACGCGTGAAGCCCGGCGCCTCGCGTGCCCGGGTCGGCGGCCGTTTCGACGGGCCGCACGGGCCGGCCCTGATCGTCGCGGTGAACGCGCCCGCGGTCGACGGCCGGGCCACCGAGGCGGCCCGTCGTGCCCTGGCCGACGCGCTCGGCGTCCGGCCGGCGGCGGTGTCCCTGCGGGCCGGCGCGGCCAGCCGGGACAAGCTCTTCCTGGTCGCGCACCCGGCGCCCGGGGTCCCCGACGTGCTCCGGCGGCTCCGCGACGGATCGGCCGGGTGAGGACCCTCCGGACCGGCCGCGGATGACGCCCGGGCTCGACGTCGCGCTGCTGGTCGGCGCTGCCGTCCTGCTGGTCGCGGTGGGCGCGGTGCGGTTCTCCACCCGGCTCGGCGTGCCGAGTCTCCTGGCCTACCTGGCGCTCGGGGTCGCCATCGGCGAGGCCGGCCTGGGCATCCGCTTCGACGACGTCGAGCTGACCCGGGTGCTCGGCTTCTGCGCGCTCATCGTGATCATCGCCGAGGGCGGGCTGAGCGCCCGGTGGAGCACCCTGCGGCCGGTGCTCGGCCTGGCCGCCGCGCTCTCCACGGTCGGCGTGGCGGTCAGCATCCTGGTCGTCGGCGTCGTGGTGCACCTGCTGCTCGGCCTGGACTGGCGGCTGGCGCTGCTCTACGGCGCGGTGCTCTCCTCCACCGACGCGGCGGCCGTGTTCGCCACCCTGCGCCGGCTGCGCCTGCCGCCCCGGCTGGTGGCCACCCTGGAGGCCGAGTCCGGGATCAACGACGCCCCGGTCGTCATCCTGGTGCTGCTGCTGTCCCGCGCCGGGGTGGAGGCCGCCCACCCGTGGTGGTACGAGGTGTTCCTGGTCGGCTACGAGCTGGGCGTCGGCGCGGCGGTCGGGGTGGTCGCCGGGATCACCGGCCGGTACGCGCTGCGCCGGGCCGCCCTGCCGTCGGCCGGCCTCTACCCGATCGCGGTGGTCGGCTTCACGGTGCTGGCGTACGCGGCCGGCTCCGTGCTGCACGCCTCGGGCTTCCTCGCCGTCTACGTGGCCGGCGTGCTGCTCGGCAACGCCCGGCTGCCGCACCGCCAGGCCATCCTGGGCTTCGCCGACGGGCTGGCCTGGCTGGCCCAGATCGGCCTGTTCGTGCTGCTCGGCCTGCTGGTCTCACCGGGCCGGCTGAGCGCGGCGGTGCTGCCGGCGGTGGTCACCGGGCTGGCCCTGCTGCTGCTCGCCCGGCCGCTGTCGGTGGCGGTCTCCGCGCTGCCGTTCCGGTTCCGGCTGCGCGAGCAGCTGTTCCTCTCCTGGGCCGGGCTTCGCGGCGCGGTGCCGATCGTGCTCGCCACGATCCCGCTCTCGCTGCGGGTGCCGGGCGCCGACCGGCTCTTCGACGCGGTCTTCGTCCTGGTGGTGATCTTCACGCTGCTCCAGGCCGGGACGCTGGCGCCGGCAGCCCGCCGGCTCAGGGTGACCGCGCCGGCCGAGGCCGCGGAGATCCTGCTGGAGACGGCCCCGCTGGAGCGGATGCGGGCCGACCTGCTCCAGCTGGAGGTGCCGCCGGGCTCCCGGCTGGGCGGGGTGCACGTGGACGAGCTGCGGCTGCCGGTGGGCGCCTCGGTGACGCTCGTGCTGCGGGACGGGGTGGGCTTCGTGCCCGGCCCGGACACCCGGCTGAAGGTCGGGGACAGCCTGCTCATCGTGGCCACCGCCGAGGTGCGGGACGAGGCGGAGCGGCGGCTGCGGGCGGTGAGCCGCCGGGGCCGCCTGGCGCGGTGGTTTGGCGAGTACGGCGAGGACCGGACCGGCTGATCTGCTAGCGTTCCCTTTGCCCCGATTGGTGGCTGTTCGGGGCTGAAACGCGGTGCGACGGTGCGGCACGTTGTCGGACGCCTGTACGTTCCGTATTCTTGCCACCCTCCGGAGTGCGCGGCCCCGTTGCCGCGCGCCCGTTCTGTACAGGGGGGACGCCGTCACCGGCGACCCCCGCCCAGGCACGTTGACCGCCGCGGCACGCGGCTGAGGGAGCTGACGATGGCGAAGCCAGCCGACACCAGGACCGCCGGCCGCAAGCCGGTGGCGAAGGCCACCCGCAGCGCCGCGGAGACCGAGAAGATCCGGGCCGCCCTGGCGGCACGGCGGGACGAGCTCAACGCCGAGTACGATCAGACGCTGAGCGAGATCACCGAGCTGCAGCGCGACCGGCTGACCGACTCGGCCGGGGACGACCAGGCCGACACGGGCACCAAGACGTTCGAGCGCGAGCAGGAGATCTCACTCGCCAACAGCATCAAGGAACGGATCACGCAGGTCGAGCGCGCGCTGGAGCGGCTCGACGAGGGTGGCTACGGCTGGTGTGAGCGGTGCGGCAACCCGATCCCGGTGGAGCGGCTCGCCGCCTTCCCGTCGGCCACCCTCTGCGTGAGCTGCAAGCAGCTGGAGGAGCGGCGCTGACGTCCGTTCCCCGGCGGCCGAACGGCAGACGGTGACCGCCACCGTCGCGAGCGTCGATGGGGAGCAGATGACCGCAGCACCGCCCGCCGGGTCCGGCACCGCCGAGTCGGGCACCGGCACGCCCCGCCGCAAGGCGGCCGGCCTGCTGCTCGGCGTGGCCCTGGCCTCGCTCGTCGCCGACCTGGTCACCAAGCAGCTCGCGCTCTCCGAGCTGACCGGGCGGGGGCCGGTGTCGCTGCTCGGCGGCGCCGTCTACCTCAGCCTGACCCGCAACAGCGGCGCCGCGTGGAGCATCGGCTCCGACCACACCTGGGTCTTCCCGCTGATCACCATCGGCGTGATCGCCTGGATCGCCTGGATGACGCTGCGGCTGCGGTCGCTGCCCTGGGCCGTGTCGCTCGGGCTGGTGCTGGGCGGGGCGCTGGGCAACCTCACCGACCGGATCTTCCGGGCCCCCGGGCACTTCGTCGGCCACGTGGTCGACATGGTCAGCCTCTTCGACCCGTACGGGCAGGTCTGGCCGGTGTTCAACCTGGCCGACAGCTCGCTGGTCTGCGGCGTGCTGCTGGCCGTGTTCCTGGAGCTGACCGGCCGGCAGCGGGACGGCTCCCGGGCCACCGGCGAGCGGTCGAGCGACGAGACCCCCGCCGCGCAGCGGGAGCGCGCGTGACCTCCGCCTTCGCCGCCGGCGGCGACCATCGCTCCCTGCCCGTCCCGGACGGGCTCGACGGCATGCGGCTGGACCAGGCCGTCTCCCGGCTCTTCGGGCTGTCCCGCACCGCCGCGGCGGCGCTGGTCGACGCCGGGGACGCGCTGGTCGACGGCGCGGTCCGGCCCAACTCGCACAAGGTCAAGGCGGGCTCCTGGCTGGAGGTCACGCTGCCCGCGCCGGCCGCCCCGCTGACCGTGGTGCCGCAGGCCGTGCCCGGCCTCACCGTGGTGCACGCCGACGACGACATCGTGGTGGTGGACAAGCCGGTCGGTGTGGCCGCCCACCCCAGCCCCGGCTGGACCGGCCCGACCGTGATCGGCGGGCTCGCCGGCATCGGCCACCGGATCTCCACGAGCGGCGCCGCCGAGCGGCAGGGCGTGGTGCACCGGCTCGACGTGGGCACCACCGGGATCATGGTGGTGGCCAAGAGCGAGCAGGCGTACACCGCGTTGAAGCGGGCGTTCAAGTACCGCGAGGTGGAGAAGCGCTACCACGCCGTGGTGCAGGGCCATCCGGACCCGCTGCGCGGCACCATCGACGCGCCGATCGACCGGCACCCGCACCACGACTACCGCTGGGCGGTGGTCTCCGGCGGCAAGCCGAGCATCACCCACTACGACACGCTCGAGGCGTTCCCCTCGGCCAGCCTGCTCGACGTGCGGCTGGAGACCGGGCGTACCCACCAGATCCGGGTGCACTTCTCGACGCTGCGGCACCCCTGCGTGGGCGACCTCACCTACGGCGCCGATCCGACCCTGTCCGCCCGGCTCGGGCTGAGCCGCCAGTGGCTGCACGCCCGCTCGCTGAGCTTCGCGCACCCGCGCACGGGCGACGAGGTCACCTTCGTCAGCGACTACCCGGACGATCTCGCCCGGGCGCTGGAGATCCTCCGCGACTGACCCGCCATGAGCACCGACACCGAGCCGCCGCGCCGGTCGCGCTCCGCCGCGCTCACCTGGCTCGCCCTGGCCTGCGCGTTGGTGGCGCTGGTGGCCGTCGTCGCCCAGCGGCGCGACCAGCCGGTGGGGGACCGCACGGTGGGCGAGGTGACCCGGGTCGGCGTGGCCGACGGCGCCTCGGTCCCGGCCTACCTGCGTGCCGCCGGCGACGAACTCGCCCGGCTCGACGCCCCGGCGCCCGGCAGCTACGCCCTGGTCTCGTTCGCCGCCTACCTGACGCCGGCGCAGGTGGCCACCACGCTGGGCGGGGCCCCGGTCTCTGCCGTGCTGGCCCGGGTGCCGGTGCCCGGGCGGCAGACCGAGATCGTCCGCATCGCCGCGCTGCGCGTCCCGGACGACGTGGTCGGCGGGATGACCGAGGTGGCCGTGCGCAAGGACCGGGAGGCCGCCGACTACCGGGCCCGCGCCGCCGCCCCGGCGGCCACCGCCGATCCCGAACTGCGCCGGGTGTACGACACCGGGGCCGACGTGGCGGCGCGCGAGGCGGCCGGCTACCGGACGGCGTGCGCCTGCGTCTACGCGGCCGTGGTCCGGGACGCCCCGGACGCCCTGCGGGCGCTGGCCGCCCGTTCCGGTGTCCGGGCGGTCGACCCCGCCCCGGAGGTGACCCGGCTGGACCGTACGGTCTTCACCCCGCCGCTGCCCGAGCAGCGGGACGTGGCCCGCCCGCCCGCCGACACGGGCCTCGCGCCGAGCCCCGGTATGGTCGATTCGTCGGAATCCGCACCGACGGTGACCGGATCCTCACCGGCCCGCGGCCGGCCCGCCTCGGGGGCTGGACCGCCCAATCCCGCTCCCACCTCCTGAGATGTGCAGGTGGGCGGCACCGCACCCGGCCCGGCGCCGAGGAGGGGTACCGGGGGATGTGCGAACCGGGGTGTGGTCCGAATAGGGTTTCGTTCGTAGCCTGTCAGGCGGAGATCGATGGGCTGGGGGAGGGGCGAGGCCTTGGACGGCAGCGAAACCGGCTGGGGTCGGCAGTCTGAGCCGGCACCACGGTGGCGGGCGCTGCTCGACCGGGCCCGGCTCGGCGGTCGCGGCACGGAGCACCCCGACGCCGACCACCACGCCGAGGAGCCCCCGCCGCCACCGGAGCCGCTGCCCCGGCGCGGTGCCGGCACCGGCTGGACGGGCCGGGCGCAGGCCGTCGTCCGCCCCGTCGACGGTTCGTTCGGCGCCGAACCGGCCTACCGCGCCGAGGCGACCTACCGGGTGGAGCCGGCCTACCGGGCCGACCCGCGCTACGGCGGCGAGCCGGCGTACCGGGCGGAGCCCGCCTACCGCGCCGAGCCGGAGCCCCGCGCCGAACCGTCCTGGCGCGCCGAGCCGGAGCCGCGCGCCGAACCGTCCTGGCGGGCCGAGCCGGCCCACCCGCCGGAGCCGAGCTACCCCGAGCCGGCCGCGCGCGGCCGGGGCACCGCCTCGGTCGAGTCCCGGTACGCGCTGCTCGATGGCGGCTACCAACCCGAACCGGCGCCGGTGGAGTCCCGCTACGCGCTGCTGGACCGGGGCCGCTACCGGCCGGAGAACCACTCCGTCGCCGAGCCGGCCCCGCCCGCCACCGGCTACCCGGCGCAGACCGAGAACCACCCGGCCCGCGTCGAGCCCGCCCGGGTGCAGTGGCGCGCGCCGGAACCGGAGACCGACCTGGAGCGGGCGGCCGGAGTGCTCCGCCGCGAGCTGGGCGGGCCGCGCGTACTCGCCTTCGCCAACCCCAAGGGCGGGGTGCACAAGACCACCGCCACCGTGCTCGCCGCGGCCACCGTGGGCAGCGTCCGCGGCCGCGGGGTGCTCGCCTGGGACGACAACGAGCTGCGTGGGACCCTCGGCCTGCGGGCCGGCAGCGCGCGGCACGCCCGGACCATCCGGCACCTGATCCACGACCTCGCCCAGATCGAGATCCTGGAGGGCGCCACCCTGCTGGAGCACCTCGACGACTACCTGCGGCACGCCTCCGACGGCTCGTACGACGTGCTGGCCGGCGAGGAGAGCCCGCGCTTCGCCCAGCGGCTGGACCAGTTCACCGTGAAGCGGGTGCTGGAGCTGCTGCGCCGCACCCACGACGTCGTCTGCGTGGACACCGGCAACAACGTGGAGAGCCCCAACTGGCGCACCGTCATGCAGGCCGCCGACCAGCTCGTGGTGACCACGGTGCCCCGCGAGGACGCCGCGTTCAGCGCGGACTGGATGCTCGACCTGCTGCACGAGGAGGGCATGGGCGAGCTGGCCGACAACGCCGTCACCCTCATCTCCTGCCCCACGCCCGGCCGCACCACCCTCCAGGACGACCTGGAGCGGCACTTCGCCACCCGGACCCGGGCGGTGGCCGTGGTGCCCTACGACCCGGCGCTGGAGACCGGCTCCTCGATCGAATACCACCAGCTCCAGGCGGAGACCCGGCAGGGCTGGCTCAAGGCCGCCGCGGTGATGCTGGAGCCGTTCGGCCGCTGACCGCCACCGCCGCCCCGCACCACCCCGTCGCCTGAGAGGATCACCGGGTGAGTCCGGACACCCCTGATCCCGAGCGGGCCGCCGGCGGTCCCGGCGCGCCCGGCGACGCCGCCCGCCCGCCTGCCGGTGCGGGCAGCTCCCCGCGCCCCGACCGGCCCACCGAAGCCACCCCGCCCGGCGGGTCACCGGGCGACGGAGCGACGCCGGACCGCTCCCTCGCCGAGGAGACGGCCCCCGACCGGTCGCCGATCGCGGGGGAGGCGCCCGAACGGTCCCCGGTCGCCGGAGAAGGCCCCGTCCGGCCCCCGGTCGCGGGGGAGGCGCCCGGCTGGCCCGGCGGCCTGCCGGTGCCCGCCGGCACCCCCGTCACCGCGCCCGGCGCGGACCCGCTCGCCGGCTACCCGGGCGTCGTCGGCGCCGTGCCCGGCGCGCCGTCCGCCACCCGGCGGGCCGGCGGGCGGGCCGCCGCGACCGCCCTCGGCGTGGCGGTGCTGCTGACCGTGCTCGGGGCACCCCTCGGCCTGCTCTGGGCGCTGGTGGCGCCCGGCACGCCCGTGCAGATGACCGACGAGGGCGCGGTCTACGCCACCCCGCAGCCGGAGCAGCCGATCGCCGCGGACGGCTGGTTCAGCCTGCTCGGGCTCGGCTTCGGCGTGCTTGCCGCGATCACCCTCTGGGTGGTGCTGCGCCGGCGGCGCGGGCCGGCCGGCCTGGTCGCCGGGACGCTCGGCGGGCTCGGCGCGGCGGTCGTCGCCTGGCAGGTCGGCCGCCGGATCGGGCTCGGCACCTACCAGCGGCTGCTGGACACCGCGCCGCCCGGGACCGACTTCACCAAGCCCGCCGACCTGCGCGCCGGCGGTATCGACTGGTACGGGCCGCTGCCGGTGCCGCACGGCAACCTGCTGCTGGCGGCGTTCGGCGTGGCCGTGACGTACACCCTGCTGGCGGGCTGGTCGCGGTGGCCGTCGCTGCGGCCGGAGCCGGAGTGGGACGGCGGCTGGGCGCCCGGCGGGCCGGGGATCAGTTCGGCGCCGGGGGACCAGCCAGCTCGCTGAGCGGCACCGGGACCGCCCGGACCTGGCGCAGCAGGGTGGTCTCCCGGTTGAGCAGCCGCAGCTCGGCCCGGAGCCGGCCCGCGGTGTCGTCGATGGCGAGCAGCCGCTGCCGGTCGTCGACGGTCAGCGCCGCGGTCGCGGCGACCAGGTGCGACAGCACGGTCGGATCCTCCGGCAGCTGCTCGGAGATCTCCTGCGGGTCCGGCCGGACCAGGCCCAGATACTGCCGGAAGACCGAGATCACCCGGGCGGCCAGCAGGTCGGCCACCTCGTCGGTGCCGGTCGGCTCGGGCAGCCACTCGACCTCGGCGGTCAGGTAGGGCGCGGCGGCGTCGTCGACCTCGGCGATGCGGAACCGCCGCCGCCCCACCGTGACGATGTCGAACCCGCCGTCGGGCAGCTCGGTGACCTGCCGCAGCTCGGCGGTGCAGCCCACCTCGTGCAGCGTGACCTCACCGCCGGCGGGGGCCGAGCGGCCGGGCGGCCCGGCCGGCGCGACCTCCCAGCCGGCCTGGATCGCCACCACCCCGAACTCGCGGGCCGCGCCCTCGGGCAGCCCGACCAGGTGGCGCACCAGCGCCCGGTAACGCTCCTCGAAGATGTGCAGCGGGAGGACCAGCCCCGGGAAGAGGACCGTCCCGAGCGGGAAAACCGGCAGCCGTGCGGTCACGTGATCGAGCGTATCCCGATCTCGTCCCGGCGGCGTGTCCCGGCTCACCGTCCCGGCTGACGGGCGGCTCCGGTCGGGGCGCCGGCCGGCCGCCTAGACTCGCAAGGGTGTTGAACCGGATCGACCTGCGCGGCGGGGCCCGTGACCCGCGCCGCCTGCTGCCCCGTGCCCAACTCGACGTGTCCGTGGCCGTCGAGCGGATCCGCCCGCTCGTGGAGGCGGTCCGGGAGCATGGGTACCCGGCGATCCGCGAGGCGAGCGAGCGGTTCGACGGCGTGTCCCCGGAGCGCCTGCGGGTGCCGGTCGAGGTGATCCGCGCGGCCGAGGACACCCTCGACCCGCAGGTCCGCGCCGCGCTGCTGGAGTCGATCACCCGGGCCCGCAAGGTGCACGCCGACCAGCGCCGCGCCGACCACACCACCCAGGTGGTGCCGGGCGGCACGGTGACCGAGCGCTGGGTGCCGGTCGACCGGGTCGGGCTCTACGTCCCCGGCGGCCTGGCCATGTACCCGTCGACGGTGGTGATGAACGTGGTCCCCGCACAGGCGGCCGGCGTCCGCTCGCTGGTGGTGGTCAGCCCGCCGCAGAAGGACAACGGCGGCCTGCCGGACCAGCGCGTGCTCGCCGCGTGCGCCCTGCTGGGCGTCGACGAGGTCTACGCGGTCGGCGGCGCCCAGGCGGTGGCCATGCTGGCCTACGGCGCGGCCGTCGACCCGGCGGGCGCCGAGCGCTGCGAGCCGGTCGACATGATCACCGGCCCGGGCAACATCTGGGTGACCGCCGCCAAGCGCCTGCTGCGCGGCGTGGTCGGCATCGACGCCGAGGCCGGCCCCACCGAGATCGCCATCCTGGCCGACGACACCGCCGACCCGGCGCACGTCGCGGCCGACCTGATCAGCCAGGCCGAGCACGACCCCCTCGCGGCCAGCGTGCTGGTCACCCCGTCGACGGCGCTCGCCGACGCGGTCGACGCCGAGCTGGCCCGGCAGGTGCCGGCCGCCAAGCACGCCGAGCGGATCGGCACCGCGCTGCGTGGCGAGCAGAGCGGTGTGGTGCTCGTCGACGACCTGGCGGCGGGGTTGCGGGTGGTCGACGCGTACGCGGCGGAGCACCTGGAGATCCAGACCGTGGACGCCCGCGAGTGGGCGCTGCGGGTGCGCAACGCCGGCGCGGTCTTCGTGGGCGCCTGGTCGCCGGTGTCGCTCGGCGACTACTGCGCCGGTTCCAACCACGTGCTGCCCACCGGCGGCTGCGCCCGGCACTCCTCCGGCCTGTCGGTGCAGTCCTTCCTGCGCGGCATCCACCTCGTGGAATACACGCAGGAGGCGCTGCGCGAGGTGGCCCCGCACGTGGTCACCCTGGCCGGCGTCGAGGACCTGCCCGCGCACGGCCAGGCGGTCAGCGCGCGCTTCCCGGGGGAGACCTCGTGACCACCCTCGACGACCTGCCGATCCGCGACGACCTGCGCGGCCTGACGCCCTACGGCGCACCGCAGCTCGACGTGCCGGTGCGGCTGAACACCAACGAGAACTCCTACCCGGTGCCCGAGCCGGTGGTCGAGGCGATCGGCAAGGCCGTCGCGGCCGAGCTGCGCGACCTCAACCGCTACCCGGACCGCGACGCGCTGGCGCTCCGCGCCGACCTCGCGGACTACCTGGGCCACGGGCTCACCGTCGACCACGTGTGGGCGGCCAACGGCTCCAACGAGATCCAGCAGCAGCTGCTCCAGGCGTTCGGCGGCCCCGGGCGCACCGCGCTCGGCTTCACCCCGGCGTACTCGATGCACCCGCTGCTGGCGCTCGGCACCGGCACCGGCTGGATTCCGGCCGCCCGCGACGCGGACTTCGGGCTGACCGTGACCGACGCGGTCGCGCAGGTCCGGGCGCACCGGCCCGACGTGGTCTTCCTCTGCTCGCCGAACAACCCGACCGGCACGGCGCTCGACCCGGCCGTGGTCGAGGGTGTGCTGGCCGAGGCGCCGGGCATGGTGATCGTGGACGAGGCGTACGCCGAGTTCGCCCGGCCCGGCACGGTCAGCGCGCTCGCCGTGCTGCCGAAGCACCCCCGGCTGGTGGTCACCCGCACCATGAGCAAGGCGTTCGGCTTCGCGGGTGGCCGGCTCGGCTACCTGGCCGCCGACCCGGCCGTGGTGCAGGCGGTGCAGCTGGTCCGGCTGCCGTACCACCTCTCGGCTCTCACCCAGGCCGCCGCCCGCGCGGCGCTGGCCCACCGCGACGCTCTGCTCGGCACGGTCACCGCGATCATGGAGCAGCGCGACCGCATCGTCGCCGACCTGCGCGCCCGCGGCCACCGGGTGGCCGACAGCGACGCCAATTTCGTGCTCTTCGAGGTGGGCGGCGACCAGGCGGGCCCCTGGCGCGCCCTGCTCGACGCCGGTGTGCTGGTCCGCGATGTCGGCCTGCCCGGCTGGCTGCGGGTCACCGCCGGCACCCCCGCCGAGACCGACGCATTTCTGTCTGCAATGGAGAAGTTGTCATGAGCCGGACCGCCCGGGTGGAGCGGATCACCAAGGAGACCAAGGTCCTCGTCGAGATCGACCTCGACGGCACCGGCAAGGCCGACATCGAGACCGGCGTCGGCTTCTACGACCACATGCTCCACCAGATCGCCCGGCACGGCGGTTTCGACCTGACCGTCCACACCGTCGGCGACCTGGAGATCGACGCCCACCACACCATGGAGGACACGGCGCTCGCCCTGGGCGCCGCGTTCGACCAGGCGCTGGGGGACAAGGCCGGCATCCGGCGGTACGGCTCGGCCACCGTCCCCATGGACGAGGTGCTGGTCCGGGCCGCCGTCGACCTCTCCGGCCGGCCGTACGTGGTGCACGACGAGCCGGTGCTCGCGCCGTACATCGGTCCGGTCTACCCGACCAGCATGACCCGGCACATCTGGGAGTCGTTCGGCCAGGCCGCCCGGGTCACGCTGCACGTGGACGTGCTGCGCGCGGCCCGGCCCGGCGGCCACCCGGACGCCCACCACGTGGTCGAGGCCCAGTTCAAGGCGGTCTCCCGGGCTCTGCGCGAGGCCACCTCGATCGACCCGCGCGCGGGGGGCGCGATTCCCAGCACGAAGGGTGCGCTCTGATGAGCGCGAGGAACGCAGCGCAGCGGAGTACCGCAGTCGCGAATGAAGGACGGTTCTGATGCGGGCACTGGCGACGTTGCTGCTGATCCTGGCCGGGGTGCTGGTGGGCGGCACCTGGTCGCTGCACAAGCAGGGCGCGGCCCGCGGCGCGGTGGTCATCACCGGGCTGCTGGCCGTGCTGGCCACCGCCGGCGGGCTGCTCTGGCTGCTTCCCGGGGAGGCGTGATGGGCCGGCGTGTCGTGGTGCTCGACTACGGCTCGGGCAACCTGCGGTCGGCCGAGCGCGCCCTGGCGCGGGTCGGGGCCGACGTGACCGTCACGGCCGACCTGACCGCCGCCGCCGAGGCCGACGGCCTCGTGGTGCCGGGCGTCGGCGCGTTCGCCGCGTGCATGGCGGGGATCGAGGCGCTGGGCGCCGGTCCGGTCATCGCCGACCGGGTCGCCGCCGGCCGTCCGGTGCTCGGCATCTGCGTCGGCATGCAGGTGCTGTTCGAGCACGGCGACGAGCACGGCGTGGTCACCAAGGGGCTCGGGCTGCTGCCCGGCGGGGTGACGAAACTCCCCGCGCCGCGGCTGCCGCACATGGGCTGGAACACCGTGCAGGCCCCGGCCGGTTCGGTGCTCTTCGCCGGCCTGCCGGCCGACGCCCGGTTCTACTTCGTCCACTCCTACGGGGTGACCGCACCGGCCGCGCTGGCCGCCGCCGGTGCCGCCGTCACCACCGCCCACCACGGCGCGGACTTCGTCGCCGGGGTCGAGCTGGGCGCCCTGTCGGCGGCCCAGTTTCACCCGGAGAAGTCGGCCGACACCGGTGCCGCCCTGCTGCGCAACTGGCTCGGCACACTTGAGTAAGGAGCGGGCCCGGCGGCGGGAGGCGCGCCAGGCCGAGCTGGAGCGGGAACGCGCCGCGCGCGCCCGCCGGGTGGCGCGCCGGGAGCGGCGGCGTGCCGTCGTACGCCGGTTGACGCCCGCGGTGCGGCGGGGCCGCACCGGCCGGCTGCGCCGGCACAGCCGCGGCGAGCGGGCCGCGATCGTGCTGCTCACCGGCGCGGCGGTGGCCGGCATCTGGAGTTTCGTCGACGACCTGGCGCTGCGGCTGGCGTTGGTCGTGTTGTTGCTGCTGGTCCTGCCGGCGGTCGTGGTGATCGCCCTGGACCGCCGTTGAAGATGCGAGGAGAAGACTCTTGAGCCTCACCCTGTTGCCCGCCGTGGACGTCGCCGACGGCCAGGCCGTCCGGCTGGTCCAGGGCGCCGCCGGCAGCGAGACCGCGTACGGGGATCCGCTGGAGGCCGCCCTCGCCTGGCAGTCCGACGGGGCGGAGTGGATCCACCTGGTCGACCTGGACGCCGCGTTCGGCCGGGGCACCAACGCGCACCTGCTCGCCGAGGTGGTCCGCCAGCTCGACGTGAAGGTCGAGCTCTCCGGCGGCATCCGGGACGACGAGTCGCTGGAGGCCGCCCTGGGCACCGGCGCGGCCCGGGTCAACATCGGCACGGCGGCGCTGGAGGACCCGGAGTGGTGCGACCGGGTCTGTGGTGAGTACGGCGACCGGGTGGCCATCGGGCTGGACGTGCGCGGCCGTACGCTCTCGGCGCGCGGCTGGACCCGCGACGGCGGTGACCTCTACGAGGTGCTGGCCCGGCTGGACAAGGCCGGTGCGGCCCGCTACGTGGTCACCGACATCACCAAGGACGGCACCATGCGCGGGCCGAACCTGGACCTGCTGCGCGAGGTGTGCGCCCGCACCGACGCTCCGGTGATCGCCTCCGGCGGCGTGTCCACCCTGGACGACCTGCGGGCGCTGTCCTCGCTGGAGTCGGTGGGTGTGGAGGGCGTGATCGCCGGCAAGGCCCTCTACGCCGGGGCGTTCACCGTCGCCGAGGCGCTCGCCACCCTGCGGGCCGGGGCGTGACGGCGGTCGCGGGCGACGGTTCCCGCGCGGAGCCGGCGTCGCCGGATGACGCCGCCGTCACCCGGCTCGGGTCGGGCGGCCCGTGGGAGGCGCTCTACGGCTACAGCCGGGTGGTCCGGGCCGGGCGGTCGGCGATCACGGCCGGCTGCACCTCCACGGTGGACGGCCGGGTGGCTCACGTGGGCGACGCCGCCGCGCAGACCGCCCAGGCGATCCGGATCGGCCTGGACGCGCTCGCCGAGGTCGGGGCCGGCCCGGCCGACGTGGTGCGTACCCGGATGTACGTGACCGACCGGGTGTACGCCGACGAGGTGGGCCGGGCGCACAACGCCGTGTTCGGCGCGGTCCGGCCGGTGGCCACCATGGTGGTGGTGGCCGGGCTCATCGACCCGGACCATCTGGTCGAGGTGGAGCTGGAGGCCTGGCTCGGCGACCGCTGACGGCCGTCCCGGTGTGGCGGCGGCCACCGCGCGCCCAGATTGGTTGTGCACAACTTAATTGGGCGCTACGGTTTTCCGGTGACCGATGATCTGGTGCTGCGCCGGCAGGTGTGCTTCGCCCTCTACGCGGCGTCGCGCGCCCTCACCGACGTCTACCGGCCCATCCTCGACGAGCACGGCCTCACCTACCCGCAGTACCTCGTGCTGCTGGTGCTCTGGGAGCGCGGTGAGGACGCCCCCACCGTCTCCGAGCTCGGCGCGCGCCTCCGGCTCGACTCCGGCACGCTCTCCCCGCTGCTCAAGCGGCTGGAGGCGGCCGGCCT
Organism: Micromonospora sp. NPDC004551; assembly: GCF_040609975.1. Classification (NCBI taxonomy): domain Bacteria; kingdom Bacillati; phylum Actinomycetota; class Actinomycetes; order Micromonosporales; family Micromonosporaceae; genus Micromonospora; species Micromonospora sp. NPDC004551. The sequence goes on from NZ_JBEXLM010000002.1 coordinate 185,566, forward strand.
GGTGGTGCGCACCCGCTCGGCGGCCGACGAGCGCCGGGTCGAGGTGAGCCTCACCGCGCCGGGCCGGGCCCTGCGGGAGCGGATGGACGAGGTGCCGCGGCGGGTGGCCCTGGCCACCGGCCTCACCGAGGCCGAGCTGGTCGCCCTGCGCGACACCCTGACCCGGGTCACCGAGACGATCCACCGACAGAAGGAGCAGTGACCACCATGCAGGTGCTCTACACCGCGTCCGCGCAGGCCACCGGTGACGGCCGGGACGGCCACGTCCGCACCTCCGACGGCGGCCTCGACCTGGACCTGGCCGTCCCGAAGGAGATGGGCGGCGCCGGCGGCGCGACCAACCCGGAGCAGCTCTTCGCGGCCGGCTACGCGGCCTGCTTCCACTCGGCGCTACGCGTGGTCGCCCGCAAGGCCCGGGCGGACGTCGCGAACTCGGTCGTCGAGGCCGAGGTGGGCATCGGCCCGAACGGCAGCGGCGGCTACGGCCTCGCGGTCACCCTGGTGGTCGACCTGCCGGCCGTCGAGCGGTCCGCCGCGCAGCAGCTGGTCGAGGCGGCCCACCAGGTCTGCCCCTACTCCAACGCGACCCGGGGCAACATCGAGGTCATCCTGACCGTCCGGGACGCCCGATGACGGCCAACCGGGAGATCCACCTCGCATCCCGTCCGCAGGGCTGGCCGACCGCCGACAACTTCCGGCTGGTCACCACCGAGGTGCCGACCCCGGGTCCGGGCCAGCTCCTGGTCCGCAACCGGTTCATGTCGGTCGACCCGTACATGCGCGGGCGGATGAACGACATCAAGTCGTACGTGCCGCCGTTCGCGCTCGACGCCCCGCTCGACGGCGGCGCGGTCGGCGAGGTGGTGGCGAGCGAGGCCGAGGGCTTCGCGCCCGGCGACGCCGTGCTGCACGGCCTGGGTTGGCGGGAGTACGCGCTGGTCGAGGCCAAGGGCGCGCGGAAGGTCGACCCCGACCTGGCCCCGGTCACCGCCTACCTGGGCGTGCTCGGCATGACCGGGCTGACCGCGTACGCCGGGCTGCTCGACGTGGCGGCCATGAAGCCCGGCGAGACGGTCTTCGTCTCCGGCGCGGCCGGCGCGGTCGGCAGCATGGTCGGGCAGATCGCCAAGCTGCGCGGTGCCGCCCGGGTGATCGGCAGCGCCGGTTCGCCGGCCAAGGTCGAGCGGCTGCGGGCCCTCGGCTTCGACGCCGCCTTCGACTACCACGACGGCCCGGTCCGCGACCTGCTTCGGGCCGCCGCCCCGGCCGGTGTCGACGTCTACTTCGACAACGTCGGCGGCGAGCACCTGGAGGCCGCCATCGGCGCCATGAACCTGCACGGCCGGGCCGCCGTCTGCGGCATGATCGCGCAGTACAACGCCACCGAGCCGCCCGCCGCCCCGCGCAACCTGGCGCTGCTCATCGGCAAGCGGCTCACCCTGCGCGGTTTCCTGGTCGGTGATCACGGGCACCTGCGCGAGCAGTTCGTCCAGGAGATGGCCGGCTGGCTGCGGGACGGCCGGATCTCCTACGACGAGACCGTGGTCGACGGCATCGAGAACGCCCCGGAGGCCTTCCTCGGCCTGCTGCGCGGCGAGAACCTCGGCAAGATGCTCGTCCGGGTGTGACCCGGGCCTCGTTCCCGGCGGCCGGCCCGGTCGGGCCGGCCGCCGGGGCCCACCCGTTGGATAGGCTCGCGGCATGACGGTGGCGGTACGGGTGATCCCGTGTCTGGACGTGGACGCCGGGCGGGTGGTCAAGGGCGTCAACTTCCTCGACCTGCGCGACGCCGGCGACCCGGTCGAGCTGGCGGCCGCGTACGACCGGGCCGGCGCCGACGAGCTGACCTTCCTCGACGTCACCGCCTCCAGCAGCGACCGGGGCACGATGCTCGACGTGGTGCGGCGCACCGCCGAGTCGGTCTTCATCCCGCTCACCGTGGGCGGGGGCGTCCGCCAGGTCGCCGACGTCGACACCCTGCTGCGCGCCGGCGCGGACAAGGTCGGGGTGAACACCGCGGCCATCGCCCGCCCCGAGCTGATCGCCGAGATCGCTGACCGGTTCGGCCGTCAGGTGCTGGTGCTCTCCCTCGACGTACGGCGGGCGCCGGCCGGCACCACCCCCAGCGGCTTCGAGGTGACCACCCACGGCGGGCGCCGGGGCACCGGCCTCGACGCGGTCGAGTGGGCGGCGCGCGGCGCCGAGCTGGGCGCCGGGGAGATCCTGCTCAACTCGATGGACGCCGACGGCACCAAGACCGGCTTCGACCTGCCGCTGATCGAGGCCGTCCGCGCGGTCGTCGACGTGCCGGTGATCGCCAGTGGCGGGGCCGGCCAGGTGGCCCACTTCCCGCCGGCGATCGGCGCGGGCGCCGACGCGGTGCTCGCGGCCAGCGTCTTCCACTTCGGCGAGCTGACCGTCGCGGAGGTCAAGGACGCCCTGCACGGCGCCGGGCACCCGGTCCGCTGAGCCGCCCGCCCCGGTCCGCCGGAGGTCAGGACCGGCCGGGGTGGCCCTCGGGGGAGCGGCGCGGCATGGGGATCGAGCGGACGACATACTCCTGCACCGCCGCCGCGTGGTCGTCCTCGCCCAGTTCCCAGTCGGACTCGTCCGGGGCGGGGCCGCGGCTCAGCACGCCCTGCACGGTGTCCACGGTGGTGCCCAGCCCGGCGCTCGGCCGGCTGCGCCAGAGCCGCTCGCCGTCCGGGGTCACCCGGAACCAGCCGTCGGTGACGCTGACCAGCCCGGCGCTCACGAGCCGGCGCACCGCGCCCTCCACCTCGTGCCGTTCGGGGATGGCCTGGTTGAGGTGGTCGGCGGTGGAGAGCACGTCGGCGAGGCGCACGCCCTCCGGGCGCCGGGTGGCGGCGGCCCGGCGGTGCCGACCGGCGCCGCTCGCGATGACCAGTGAGACGAAGATCCAGGCGTCGCTCCAACGCCAACCGTTCTCCCCCATGCAGGAATGATGCCCGGCCGCGACGGCGGAGAAAACACCCGGTTTCGTTCTCGGACGTCACCGCAGCTCAGCGACGTCCGGGCCGTCCCACCGGGTGGCGGTCGGCGCGGTGGCGGTGACGCTGCGTGACCGAGGGTCGGGTCAGACGGCCTCGCCGGCCGGGCGCGGCGTGCGGGGCAGCGCCGGATCCGCGGCAGGCTCGTCGGCCGGCGGCAGCGGCACCGCGAAGATCGGGATGAACAGCTGGGCGAGCGGCCCGATGGCCAGCGCGTACGCCACGGTGCCGAGGCCCACGGTGCCGCCGAGCAGCCAGCCCAGGGCCAGCACGGTCACCTCGATGACGGTCCGGACCAGCCGGATGGAGTAGCGGGGCCGGCGGGCCGTGAAGCCGGTCATGAGGCCGTCGCGCGGGCCGGGGCCGAGACCGGCGCCCAGGTAGAGGCCGGTAGCGGCGCCGTTGGCGACGATCCCGACGACCAGCAGGGTGGCGCGCAGCGGCAGGCCGTCGCCGGGCGGCAGCACGGCCAGGGTGGCGTCGACGACCAGCCCGATCACCACGACGTTGCTGACCGTGCCGAGGCCGGGGCGCTGCCGCAGCGGGATCCAGAGCAGCAGCACCACGGCGCCGACCGCGATGGTGACCGTGCCGAAGGAGAGGTGGGTCTGCCGGGCGAGCCCCTGGTGGAACACGTCCCACGGGTCGAGCCCCAGGCCGGACCGGATCATCAGCGCCATGCTGATCCCGTAGAGGGCGAGCCCGGCGTAGAGCTGGACGAGCCGCCGGGCCGGCCGGTACCGGAGATTGCCAATTCGTGCCATGGGTGCCACTCTAGGGGCCAATCTGATCCGCAACAGAGCCAATTTCGGAGGGGTGGCCGTGACGAGTCAGGTGCGTGGCGTCCAATTGGCTCGGCTTCTCGGGCAGTGGCATGCCCTGCCGGGCCGCCGCCGCAGCCCCGACTACGCCGCGCTCGCCGCCGCGGTCCGCGGACTGCTCGCCGACGGCCGGCTCCCCCTCGGGGTACGCCTGCCCGCCGAGCGGGAGCTGGCCGAGGCGCTGCGGATCAGCCGGACCACGGTGACCGCCGCCTACCGGGAGCTGCGGGAGACCGGCCACCTGGCCAGCCGCCGCGGCGCCGGGAGCTGGACCATGCTGCCGGGCACCCACCGGATGGCCAGCACCGGGCTGTGGACCCCGCTGGACGACCGGGACATGATCGATCTGGGCGTGGCCGCCCTCTCCGCCCCGGCGCAGCTCGTGCCGGCGGCCCGGGCCGCCGCCGAGGACCTGCCGCGCTACCTGGGCGGGGCCGGTTACCACCCGACCGGCATCATCGAGCTGCGCGAGGCGGTGGCCCACGCGTACACCGAGCGGGGGCTGCCGACCAGTCCCGAGCAGATCATGGTGACCAGCGGCACCCAGCACGCGCTGGACCTGGTGCTGCGGCTGGCCCTGTCGCCCGGCGGCGGGGTGCTGGTGGAGTCGCCCACCTACCCGAACGCCCTCGCCGCGCTGTCGGCCCGGCGCGCCCGGATCACCACCCACGGGCTCGCCGCCGACGGGGACGGCTGGGACGCCGACCTGCTGCTCGGCAGCATCCGGCAGACCCGGCCCAAGCTGGCGTACCTGATCCCCGAGTTCCACAACCCGACCGGCCACCTCATGGCGACCGACCTGCGCGAGCGGCTGGTCGGCGCGGCGCACGCCGCCGGGACCGACCTGGTCGTGGACGAGTCCTTCGTGGACCTGCCGCTGGACGGCACCCCGCTGCCGCCGCCGGTGGCCACCTTCGACCGGCACTCCCGGGTGATCAGCATCGGCGGGATGAGCAAGCCGTACTGGGGTGGGCTGCGGATCGGCTGGGTCCGGGCGTCCGCGCCGCAGGTGCAGCGGCTGGCCGCCGCCCGGGTCGGCGTGGACATGGCCAGCCCGGTGCTCGACCAGCTCGTGGCCGTGCACCTGCTGGCCCAGGGTCCGGGCATCGTGGCCGACCGCCGGCTCCAGCTCGCCGCCCAGCGGGACGCCCTGGTGAAGGCGATGGCCGACCGGCTGCCCGACTGGCGGGTCACCGTGCCGCGCGGCGGCGTGACGCTCTGGGTGGAGCTGGACGGCCCGATCTCCAGCGCGCTGGCCCGCGCCGCCGAGGAGGTCGGCGTACGCCTGGCGCCCGGACCGCGGTTCGGCCTGGACGGCACCCTGGAGCGGTTCCTCCGGCTGCCCTTCACCCTGCCCGTCGCGGACCTGGAGGAGGCCGTGGGCCGGCTGGCCGCGGTCCGGTACGACCTGGACCGGACCGGCCGCCCGCAGTGGCGGGAGCCGAGCGTCATCGCCTGACCCGGGCACCGGCCCTCCTTCCGGTAGGGATCTTCCGATCGGCGCCGGGGCCGGGGTCGCAGCGCGCAGACTGCGCAGGTGAGGAACGGCGGTGGCACCCGGTGGTCGCGCGCCGTGTGGCCCAATGCGCCCGGCTCCCGGACCACCCGGCTGGAACTCTTCTACGACCTCGTCTTCGTCTTCGCGTTCATCAACGTCACCACCCTGACCGCCAGCCTGCTCTCCCCGGCCAACCTCTACCGCTGCCTGCTGGTGCTTGCGCTGCTCTGGTGGTCGTGGACCGGCTTCGCCCGGCTCGGCAACGCGGTGCGCGCCGACCAGGGCCTGCTGCCGGTGGTCGGCGTCTTCACGGTGGCCGCCACCTTCCTGCTGGTGCTCAGCGTGCCGAGCGCGTTCGTCGACCGTCCCGGCGGGCTGCACGGCCCGCTGGTCTTCGCGGGCTGCTACTTCACGATCCGGATGGCGCAGATCGTCGTCCTCGGCGTGCGGGACCGTTCGGATCCGGTCCGGCGCCGCCGGCTGCTGTCGCGCGTCGGGCTGCCGGCGGTGGCCACCGTGCTGCTGGTGGTCGCGGGCACGGTGCCGCAGCGACTGCCGGACCGGCCGCTCGCCGTGGTCCTCCAGTTGGCCCTCTGGACCGTGGCGCTGCTTGTCGAGTACGTCGGCGGGGTGACCCTCGCCGCGCGGTGGTGGGTGGTGGTCTCCGCCGGCCACTGGGCGGAACGGCACGCCCTCATGGTGCTCATCGCGCTCGGCGAGTCGATCATCGCGTTGGGGCTCGGCCCGAAGACCGGGCTGCCGCTCACCCGCCCGGTGGCGGTGGCCGCGCTGCTCGGCGTCCTGGTCGTGGCGATGCTGTGGTGGGCGTACTTCGACACCCTGGCGTTCGCGCTGGAGCAGGCGCTGCACCACGCCCGCGACCCGGCCGCGCGGCTCCGGCTCGCCCGGGACGTCTACACGTTCCTGCATCTGCCCCTGATCGCCGGAACCATCCTCTTCGCCCTCGGCCTCAAGGACCTGCTCGCCGAGTCGGCCAGCCCGGAGACCCCCAGCTGGGGCGAGCCGCTGGGCCCCTTCTGGGCCGCCATCATCTACGGCGGGGTGGGGCTCTACCTGCTCAGCCTCGCCGGTTGCGCGCTGGTGGCGCTGCGGGAGGTGCACCGGCCGCTGCTGATCACGGTCGTGGTGCTCGCCGTCGTGGCCCCGTTCGCCGCCCGGATCCCGGAGCTCGTCGCGCTGGGGGTGCTGGCGGTGCTCACCACCGTCGGAGTGATGGCGGAGACGGTCAGCGAGGACGGCCGGCGGCGCCAGGTGCGGCAGCTCGCGCTCGAGGAGCAGCTCGCCACGGAGGAGGACCAGAGCCGCTGGCGCCAGGAGCACCTGTGACCAGGCGCGGCCGCGGCCGTGCCCCGGGACGGAGGGGCACGGCCGGCGCCGTGCGGTGCGGGCCCGCTACAGCTCGGCGAGGCTGCCCGCGTACATCTTGTCGATCTCGTCGGCGAAGTTGGTCTCCACGCTCCGGCGCTTGATCTTCAGCGACGGGGTGACCTCGCCGTCCTCGATGGTGAGATCCCGGGGCAGGATCGTCACCTTCTTGATCGTCTCCCAGCGGTTGAGCTTGCCGTTCAGCTCGGCCACGTAACCCTCGACCATGGCCTGCGCCTCGGGGGAGGTGACGATCGCCGTGTAGTCGCGGCCCTCCAGCGGCGTGCCGGCGGCCCAGCCCTTGATGGCGTCCGGGTCGAGCGTGACCAGCATCGTGCAGTAGTTGCGCGCCTGCCCGATCACCACGGCCTGCGAGGTGTACGGGCAGACGGCCTTGAACATGCCCTCGATGTGCGACGGCGCGATGTACTTGCCGCCCGAGGTCTTGACCAGGTCCTTCTTCCGGTCGGTGATGCGCAGGTAGCCGTCGTCGTCGAGGGTGCCGATGTCGCCGCTGCGGAAGAAGCCGTCCTCGGTGAACGCGGCGGCGGTCTCCTCGGGCAGGTTGTGGTAGCCGCGCATGACCGGCTTGCCGCGCATCAGGATCTCGCCGTCGGTGTCGATCCGGCACTCCAGGTCGCCCATGGCCCGGCCCACGCTGCCGATCTTCAGCCCATCGGGCGGGTTCACGAACGCGCCCGCGCTGGTCTCGGTGAGCCCGTACCCCTCGGAGATGGGCAGGTTGGCCGCGGCGAAGAAGGTGGCGATCTCCTGGCTCAGCGGCGCGGCCCCGGAGACCAGCACCCGCATCCGGCCGCCGAGCCGGGCCTGGAGCTTGCTGAACACCAGCTTCTCGGCCAGCGCGTACTTCAGTCTCAACCCGGCCGGCACCGGCTTGCGCGCCTGCTCCAGGGCGACCTTCTCCTTGCCCACGGCGACGCCCCAGGCGAAGATCTTCGCCTTCGCGCCGCCGGCGCTCTGGGCCGTGGTGACCGCCTTGTTGTAGACCTTCTCGAAGACCCGGGGCGCGCCGCACATGAGCGTCGGCCGGATCACCCCGAGCAGGTCGACCAGCTTGTCCACCCGGCCGTCGACGTAGGTGGGCAGGCCCACGTGGGTGGCGCCGCAGAGCAGCGTCTTGCCGAACGAGTGGGACAGCGGCAGCCACAGGTACTGCAGGTCGTCGGCGTGCAGGAGGCCCAGCTCGGCCTGCGCCACGCCCTCCCAGCACCAGCCGCCGTGCAGCAGCTCGACGCCCTTGGGCCGGCCCGTGGTGCCCGAGGTGTAGATCAGGGTGGCCAGGTGGTCCGGGCCGATCCCGGCGACCAGCATGTCGATCAGGTCGGGCTCGTTGGCCAGCGCCCGGGCGCCCCGTTCCTCCAACTCGGCCAGGGTGAGCTGCGGGATGCCGGCGGCCGGGTCGGGCGCACCGTCGAAGAGCACCACGTGGGTGAGCGCCGGCACCGCGCTGCCGGCGATCTTCGCCGCCTGGGCCGGGTTCTCCGCGAAGAGCACCTTGGACCCGGAGTCGCCGACGATGTAGGTCGCGTCCTCCGGCTCGGTGGTCGGGTAGACGGTGGTGGTGGCCCCGCCGGCACACATGATCCCGAAGTCGGCGAGCACCCACTCCAGCCGCGTGTTGGCCAGGATCGCCACCGGGTCCTCCAGGCCGACGCCGAGCCCGTGCAATCCGGCGGCGATCGCCCTGGCGCGCTGCCCGACCTGCTCCCACGTCAGCCAGACCGGCCCGGAGTCGTCCGGCGCGGGGTGGGCGAAGGCGTGGCGGTCGGGGGAGTCCGCCACACGCTTGAGGAACATGTCGGGTACGGAACGGTACGGTACATCGAGAGCCATCGCTGTAGCCGCCTTCAGAGGGTGGAGGGACGTGACGGGGGTCACGCCATTCTGCGGTTACCGAAGAGTATTGCCTGGACCGGGGCAGCGGCTAGCCCTTCTGGCCTGGGGCGACCACGGTCCCGGGAGGTGGAACGCAGCTCAGGCGTACCGGGTGGCGGCGCGGGACCAGTCGTAGGTGGCCCGGATCCAGTTCCGCCGGGTGGCGAGGAAGGCGTGGACCCCGTCGTCGCCCGTCGCGGCCAGCGCGGCGTCCCGCTCCGCGTACGCCGCCAGGCCTTCGTTGAACCGGGCGGCCGCCGCGCGCAGCGCCGCCTCCTCGCCCCGCCGGGTCTCGCCGGCGATCGTGGTGACCAGGTTGTGCGCGTCCGGGCCGGTCGCCCGCTCCTTGTCGTAGGAGAACAGGTCGTTGCACCAGCAGACCAGGTCGGCGGCGAGCGCCTCCAGGGCGGCCAGCGCCGGATCCGCCCGCCGGGCCGGGCCGGTGACGGCCGGCTGGGCCAGGTCGGTCAGGGTGAAGCTGGGCCGGGCGCCACCGGTGTGCCGGCGCATCTGCACGTACTCGGCCACCCCGGGCACCCGGCGGTGCTCCCGGTTGGCCGCCTCCCAGAGCAGGGCCAGCAGGTACTCACGCAGCTGGCTGACCAGGCGCAGCAGCAGCGCCGGCCGGCGCCGGTCGCGGACCCGCCGGCACAGGTCGTCCAGCGCCACGGCCAGCGGGCCGGCCGCGGCCGGGGCCGGCGCGGCCGGATCGCCGTGCCGGTCGAGCACCTCCAGCAGGGCCGCCACAGTCGGCGCGAGCTGCGTCGGGCTGGCGCCCAGGCCGTCCTCGTCGCACGCGTCGTCCATCACGAACAGCCAGCTGATCAGGTCGGCGAGCAGCCGCAGCCCGTCGACCGGCGCGTCCGGGCAGGCCCGCCCGGCCAGCTCCACGGGGTGGGCGCCGGCCAGTCGGCGCAGCCCCGCCGGAGTGTCGATCAGGCCGATGTCGACGACCCACCCGGCGCTCTGCCCGGCGACCATCTCGACGGCGGCGTGCCGGCGCGCCGGGAAGGGGGGTTCGTGCAGTGCCGAGAGCGCGAAGCCTCGCATCCGTCTCCCCTTGTCCCGCCGCCCCGGGGTTGGGCGGCGGCACAGGAGCGTACGGCAGGCTGCATCGGCCTCGGTCGCTGGGCCGCAGCCGGTCCCACCACGTTCGGCCACCGGGCGGGCACGCTCCGTCAGAAGCCCAGGCCGGCCGTCCGCAATCGCTCCGCCGGCTCGGCCGGGCCGTCCACCTGCACCCGGGCCACCCGCTGCCGGCCGGAGAGGAACAGCACCAGCTCGCCCGGCGCGCCCACGACCCGCAGCCGCTCGCCGCCGCGGCCGACGGCCCGCTCGCCGTAGCCGGGGGCCTGGATCAGCAGGTCCGCCGGGAAGCGCCGCAACGCCAGCCGGGCCAGCACGGCGGCCCGCTTCCAGAGCGCCGCCTGCTGGCGGGCCGGCAGGTTGCGGGGAAGCCAGCCCGGCCGGGCCCGGCGCACGTCCTCGTGGTGGATGAAGAACTCCAGGCCGTTGGCCAGTTCGTCGGTGAGGGGGTTGCTCACCGGGCTCCACACCGGCGGACGGCGGACCCGGGCCACCAGGTCCGGGTAGGGCCCGGCGGCCACCCGCCGGCGCACCGCCTCGCCGTAACCCCGCAGCGGCGGCAGCAGGATGCCGCCCGCCGCGTCCGGCCGGCGCTCCCGCACCAGCAGGTGCGCCGCGAGGTCGCGGGTGGTCCACCCCTCGTTGACCGTCGGCGCGTCCGGTCCCAGCTCCAGCATCAGGTCGGCGAGCGCCTCGCGCTCCGTTCGGGCGTACCGCGGCATGGCCCGATCGTAGGCCCGCGGGCCGGTGCGCGCGTCCGGCGCGATCCGGCGGCGGCGTCGCGTGGCCCGCGCCCGGCTCGGCCGGGCGGGCATCCGCCCTGCTGGACGGCTCGTGCGGGAGGGAGTGACGGCCGACATATCGGGGCCGGGTCGGCGGAGCCGGGGTCAAGCGGTAAGGATGAGGGAGAAAACTGTGGCTTACGGCGGGGGAGAGCGTGGCGAGCGCGACAAGTCGGGACGTCCTCGGCAGAGGACTACGGGTACTCGGCCGGGCCATCCGGGAGCAGCCGCGCATCTTCGCGGTCGCGGTGGCCGGCAGCGTGCTCTTCGGCCTCATGGTGATCGCCAGCGCGTACGTGGTCGGTGCGGTGGTCGGCAAGGTGGTGGTCCCGGCGGTGGCCCGCGGGTCGGTGACCGGCGGCGCCCTGGCGCTCGCCGCCGCCGCCCTGTTCGGGATCAGCGTGCTGCGGGTGGTCGGCATCTTCGGCCGCCGGCTCGGGGCCGGTTACATGCAGTACCGGCTCCAGGCCGCCTACCGCCGCCGGGTCACCCGCCGCTACCTGGACCTGCCGCTGGCCTGGCACCACCGCAACGCCACCGGCACCCTGCTCTCCAACGCCAACTCGGACGTCGAGGCCGCCTGGTACCCGATCGCGCCACTGCCCTTCGCCGTCGGCACCCTCGTGATGCTGGTCGGCGCCGTGGTCTCGCTCTTCCTCACCGACTGGGCCCTCGCGCTGGTCGGCCTGGCCGTGTTCCCGGCGCTGTTCGCGCTCAACGTGGTCTACTCCCGCCGGATGGCGCCCCGCCAGGCCCGCGCGCAGCGGCTGCGCGCCGAGGTCAGCGGCATCGCCCACGAGAGCTTCGACGGCGCCCTGGTGGTCAAGACGATGGGCCGGGAGGCCCAGGAGACCGCCCGGTTCGCCGCGCGGGCCGGCGACCTGCGGGACGCGCTGATCTCCGTGGGCAAGCTGCGCGGTGTCTTCGACCCGATGCTGGAGACGCTGCCCAGCCTCGGCACGCTCGCCGTGCTGGTGGTCGGCGCGGTCCGGCTCCGGCAGGGCGCGATCACCGTGACCGAGCTGGTCAGCGTGGCCTTCCTCTTCACCGTGCTGGCCTTCCCGGTGCGGGCCATCGGCTGGGTGCTGGCCGAGCTGCCGCGCAGCGTCGCCGGCTGGGACCGGGTCCGCCGGGTCCTCGACGCCACCGGCGAGATGCCGTACGGCGAGGTGACGCTCGACCCGGCCACGCCGGCACCGGCCACGCTCGCCTTCCACGACGTGCACTTCGGCTACGAGCCGGCCGAGGCGCACCTGCCCGGCACCGAGGTGCTCGGCGAGGTCACCTTCACCGTGCCGGCCGGGAAGACGGTCGCCCTGGTCGGGCCGACCGGCGCCGGCAAGTCCACCATCACCTCGCTGGCCGTGCGGCTGGTCGACCCGCGCACCGGCACGGTCACCCTGGACGGCGTCGACGTGCGGGAGCTGACGGCCGCCTCGCTGGCCTCGACGGTGGCCCTGGTCGCCCAGGTGCCGTTCGTCTTCGACGACACGGTGCGGGCCAACATCACCCTGGACCGCGCCGGCATCGGCGACGACGAGGTCTGGGCGGCGCTGCGGCTGGCCGAGGCGGACGGCTTCGTGGCCGCGCTGCCCGACGGGCTGGACACGATGGTCGGCGAGCGGGGCACCTCGCTCTCCGGCGGGCAGCGGCAGCGGCTCACGCTGGCCCGGGCGCTCGCCGGCCGGCCCCGGCTGCTGGTGCTCGACGACGCCACGAGCGCCGTCGACCCGCGGGTGGAGGCGGCCATCCTGGCCGGGCTGCGCGCACCTGCCGACGGGGGAGCACCCGCCTCGATCGTGGTGGTCGCCTACCGGCGGGCCACCATCGCGCTCGCCGACGAGGTGATCTACGTCGAGCACGGCCGGGTGGTGGCCCGCGGCACGCACACCGACCTGCTCGCCACCGTCCCCGGCTACGCCGACCTGGTCACCGCCTATGAGCAGGCCGAGCAGGAACGCGAGCAGACCCGCACGTACGACGAGGTCACCCCGCTGACCTCCGGGCTGGAAATCGAGGTTGACCGGTGAGCGCGAGGAGTGAGCCGGGCCTGCGAGCCCCGCAGTCGCGAACGAAGACCGACACGGTGAGCGCGACTGTTGAGGCCGAGCGGCCGGCCGAGGCGACCGAGTCGACCTGGCGGACGCTGCGGCGCGGGCTGGCGCTCTCCCCGGAGCTGAAGACCGGGTTGGCCGGCACCCTGGCGCTGGCCCTGATCTACATGATCGGCCGGGTCGCCGTGCCGGTGGCCGTGCAGCGCGGCATCGACCACGGCATCGTGGGCGGCCTCGACCTGGACGTGGTCTCGCTGACCGTGGTGGTCACGGCCGCCGTGCTGGTGGTCACCACCACCTGCGGCTACCTGATGATGCGCCGGCTGTTCACGGTCAGCGAGACCGCGCTGGCGGGGGTGCGCACCCGGGCGTTCCGGCACGTGCACGACCTGTCCATGCTGCACCAGCAGTCCGAGCGGCGCGGGTCCCTGGTCTCCCGGGTCACCAGCGACGTCGACCAGATCACCCAGTTCCTCCAGTGGGGCGGCGTGATCCTCATCGTCAACCTGGGCCAGCTCGTGGTGACCACCGTCGTGATGCTGGCCTACTCCTGGCAGCTGACCCTCGTGGTGCTCGCGGCGTTCGCGCCGGCGGTGCTGGTGATCCGGCTGCTCCAGCGCCGGCTCGCCGGCGCGTACGGGCTGGTCCGGCAGCGGATGGGCACCCTGCTCGGCACGATCGGCGAGAGCGTGGTGGGCGCCCCGGTGATCCGGGCGTACGGCATCTCCGGGCGCACCGCCCGGCGGCTGGACGCGGCGATCGAGGGGCAGCGCAGGGCTCAGCAGAAGGCCATCCGGATCAGCATCGTGGGCAGCTCCGTCGGTGAGCTGGCGGCCGGCCTGGCCCTCGCCGGCGTGGTGGTGGTCGGGGTCAACCTGGGCGTCGACCGCACCCTGTCGATCGGCCAGCTCACCGCGTTCCTGTTCCTGGTGACGCTCTTCATCCAGCCGGTGCAGATCGCCACCGAGGTGCTCAACGAGGCACAGAACGCGATCGCCGGCTGGCGCCGGGTGCTCGACGTGCTGGACGTCGCGCCGGACGTGGCCGACCCGGGGGAGCAGGGCCGGCAGCTGCCGTCCGGCCCGCTGGACATCCGCTTCGCGGGCGTGACCTTCGCGTACCCGGGCGGCCCGCCGGTGCTGCACGACGTGACGCTGGAGATCCCGGCCAAGAGCCGGGTGGCCGTCGTGGGCGAGACCGGCAGCGGCAAGACCACCTTCGCCAAGCTGCTCACCCGGCTCATGGATCCCACCGAGGGCGAGGTGTTGCTGTCCGGCGTCTCGCTGCGCGAGGTGCGGTTCGAGTCGCTGCGCTCGCGGGTGGTGATGGTTCCGCAGGACGGCTTCCTGTTCGACGCCACGGTGGGGGAGAACGTCCGGTTCGCCCGCCCGGAGCTGACCGACGCGCAGCTCACCGCCGCCTTCTCCGAGCTGGGCCTGGCCGACTGGCTGGACGGGTTGCCGGCCGGTCTGGACACCCCGGTGGGCGAGCGGGGCGAGGCGCTGAGCGTCGGCGAGCGGCAGCTCGTCGCGCTGGCCCGGGCGTACGTGGCCGATCCCGACCTGCTGGTGCTGGACGAGGCGACCAGCGCCGTCGACCCGGCCACCGAGGTGCGCCTCCAGCGCACCCTGGACGCGGTCACCCGGGGCCGGACGACGCTGGCCATCGCCCACCGGCTGTCCACGGCCCAGGCCGCCGACGAGGTGATCGTGGTGGACCGGGGGCGGATCGTGCAGCGGGGCCCGCACGACGAGCTGCTGCGGGACCCGGAGTCGGTGTACGCCCTGCTCTACGCCTCCTGGCTGGAGCAGACCCGCTGATCCTGCGGGTCCACCCGGGCTGGAGCACCCGGTCGCCGGCCCGGCCGAGTCGGCCCGGCTGCTGCACCCGATGCTCTGCCCGCGGGCCGCCGGCTTCGCCTGACTCAGTCCAGGTCGCCGGTGAGGTAGCGCTGCACGGTCGGGCCGACCGCGGCGACCAGGGTCTCCGCATCGGCGGAGGCGATCGGTTCGAGGCGGATGACGTAGCGCATCATGGCCAGCCCGGCGACCTGGGTGGCCACCAGCCCGCCCCGCAGCGGCAACTGTGCCGGGTCGACGTCGAGCTGGTCGAGGACGCGCCGCAGCACCTGGGTGGTCAGGAACTCCCGCAGCAGCCGGGCCGTCCACTCGCTGCTCACCGCCGAGCGGAGCAGGGCCACGGCGGCCCCGCCGACGGGCGAGTCCCACACGGTGAGGAACGTGCGGACCAGGCGCTCACCCACCCGGTCCGGGCCGCCGGCCATCACGGCCGGCAGCAACCGCGCCGGATCGACCGGGATCGCCACGGTGGCCCGGAACAGCTCCTCCTTGGTGCCGAAGTAGTGGTGCACCAGTGCCGGGTCCACTCCGGCGGCGGTGGCGATCGCCCGGATCGAGACGGCGTCGAAGCCCCGCTCGGCGAACGCCGCCCGGGCCGCCGCCAGGATGGCCTCCCGGGTGTCCGGGTTGCCGGGCCGCCGGCCGGTGCGGCGCGCCATCATCCGCTGCGCCGCCGCAGCGTCGCGGCGGCCAGCACCAGCGCCGCGACCGCCGCCCCGGCGACGATCGCCACGTCCCGCCACATCGTCCCGGTCGGGTCGGCGTGCGCGCCGACCTCCTGGAGCGCCTCGACGGCGTACGACAGGGGCAGCACGTCGCTGATCGCCTGGAGCCAGCCGGCCATCTGGCCGCGCGGCACGAAGAGCCCGCAGAGCAGCAGTTGGGGGGCGACCACCACCGGCATGAACTGCACGGCCTGGAACTCCGTGCGGGCGAACGCGCTGCAGAACAGCCCGAGCGCGACCGCGAGCACGGCGTTGATCGCGGCGATCATGATCACGAGCCCGATGCTGCCGGCGGTGGTCAGGCCGAACACCCAGTACGCCACGGCCGAGGCGACGGTGGCCTGGACCACGCCGGCCAGGCCGAACGCGATGCCGTAGCCGAAGAGCAGGTCGAGCTTGGCCAGCGGGGTGGTGAGCAGCCGTTCCAGCGTGCCGGTGGTGCGCTCCCGCAGCATGGCGATGCTGGTCACCAGGAACATGATGATGAACGGGAAGAAGCCCAGCATGATCAGCGCCACCCGGTCGAAGACCGTGGGCTGCCCCGGCGGGGTGGGCTGGTCGACGTACATGAAGTAGACCAGCGTGAGCAGCACGGTGGGGACCACGATGAGCAGCGCCACGGTCCGCTTGTCGTGCCGGAGCTGGCGCAGGATCCGCCCGGTGGTGGCGGCCAGGATGTGCGGGTTCATGCCGAGCCCTCCTGCTCGCTCGCCTTGATCAACCGGAGGAACGCCTCTTCCAGGTCGTCCACCCCGGTGGCGGCGCGGACCGCGTCAGGGGTGTCGTCGGCGACCAGCCGGCCGTCCCGGATGAGCAGCAGGCGGTCGCACCGGCCCGCCTCGTCCATCACGTGGCTGGACACCAGCAGCGTGCTGCCCGCGGCGGCCATGGCGTGGAACCGGGCCCACAGGTCGGCCCGCAGCACCGGGTCCTGGCCCACGGTGGGCTCGTCGAGGATGACCAGCTCGGGGTCGCCGACCAGGGCGCAGGCCAGCGAGGCGCGGCTGCGCTGGCCGCCGGAGAGGTTGCCGACCAGTTGGGTGGCCGCGGCGGCCAGCCCCACGTCGGCGACCGTCTGGTCGGCGTGGGCGTGGTCCCGCCCGTGCAGGGCGGCGAAGTAGCGCGCGTTCTCCCGGACGGTCAGGTCGGCGTAGACGCTGGGCGCCTGGGTCAGGTAGCCGACCCGGCGGCGCAGGTCGGCCGCCCCAGCGGGCCGGCCCAGCACGGTGACCGTGCCCGAGGAGACCGTCTGCACCCCGACGATCGCCCGCATCAGGGTGGTCTTGCCACTGCCGCTCGGCCCGAGCAGCCCGGTGACCATGCCGCGGGGCACCGCGCAGGAGATGCCCTGGAGCACCCGCCGCCGGCCCCGCTCGACCACCAGGTCACGGACCGACACCGCGTCGTCCATGCCCGCCTCCCAGGAATTCATCATCCGATGAACTCAACGCTAGATGAGTTGCCCGGCCGCGCGCAAGGTTGACTTCGAGTGCCCTCGAACTGGAAGTGTGGACGCGTGGACATCAGCACGCGGGAGACGAGCCTCACCGTCGGTGAGGCGGCGGAACGGGTCGGCCTCACCACCTACACCCTGCGCTGGTACGAGCAGGAGGGTCTGGTCGCCCCGGTCGGCCGGGACTCCGCGGGCCGCCGGCGCTACACCGAGTCGGACGTCAACTGGCTGTTCCTGCTCACCCGGCTGCGGCGCACCGGCATGCCCGTGCGCGACATGCGGCGCTATGCCGAACTGGCCCGGCAGGGGGACCGCACGCTCGGCGCCCGGCGCGCCCTGTTCGAGGCGCACCGGCGCCGGGTCCTGGCCCGCATGGCCGAGCTGGAGGAGGACCTCAAGGTCCTCGACCACAAGATCGACGCGTACCGCCGGGCGGAGGAGGAGTTGGCATGATCAAGCGACGGGTGGGCGCGACCGGCCCGGAGGTCTCGGCGATCGGCCTGGGCTGCATGGGGATGAGCTTCGCCTACGGCGGCGCCGACGACGCCGAGTCGACGCGGACCCTGCACCAGGCCCTCGACCTCGGGGTCAACCACCTCGACACCGCCGACATGTACGGCTTCGGCGCGAACGAGCGGCTGCTCGGCCCGGTGGTCCGGGCGCGGCGGGACGAGGTCTTCCTGGCCACCAAGTTCGGCAACCGCACCAGCGGTGACAGCTTCGGCGGCACCGGCAGCCCGGGCGCCTACGTGGACAGCAGCGCCGCCTGGGCGAAGCAGGCGTGCGACGCCTCGCTGGCCCGGCTCGGCATCGACATCTACTACCTGCACCGGCGCAACCCGGACACGCCGATCGAGGAGACCGTCGGCGCGCTGGCCGAGCTCGTCCAGGCGGGCAAGGTGCGGCTCGTCGGCCTCTCGGAGGTCAGCCCCGCGACGCTGCGGGCGGCGCACGCGGTCCACCCGATTTCCGCGGTCCAGATGGAATACTCGCTGTTCACCCGGGACGTCGAGGGCGAGATGCTGGCCACCTGCCGGGAGCTGGGCGTGTCGCTGGTGGCGTACTCGCCGGTCGGGCGGGGACTGCTCACCGGTGCCATCACCGGCCGCGACCAGCTCGCCGAGGACGACTGGCGGCGCACGGTCCCGCGGTTCGCCGACGGCAACCTCGACGCCAACCTGAAGCTGGTCGAGGCGGTCCGCGCGGTGGCCGCCGAACTGGGCTGCACCCCCGCCCAGGCGGCGCTGGCCTGGCTGCTCGCCCAGGGCGAGGACGTCCTCCCGATCCCGGGCACCAAGCGGGTCCGCTACCTGGAGGAGAACGCGGCCGCGGCCGACCTGCGGCTCACCCCGGAGCAGCGGGACCGGCTGAGCGGGGCGGTCCCCACCGGCGCCGTGGCGGGGGAAAGGTACACCCCGGCAGGAATGCGAACGGTCGGGCACTAGCCGCAGCGGCGGACACCCGGTCCGGCATCGGTCATTGCGCCAAGATCGGACGTCCGGCACCATGGCGCCGTGCGTCCCGCTCCGTTGCCCGAGACCGGCGGCGGCTCCAGGTCTCCGCGCGGCGACAGGCGCGCCGAGCTGGCGTTGCCCGAGTTCCTCGACGACTGGGCCGCCCGCCTCCGGCAGGCCGAGGACCGTCCCGTCGTCGGGATCCTGCTGCGTGGCAGCCACGCCCGGCGGGCCGCCACCGAGCACAGCGACGTCGACGTGGACGTGCTGGTCGCCGTCGACGACGAGCGGCCCGGCACGGGCGAGCCGGCCGCCGCCCCGGCGCCCGGGGCGGCGGGCCGGGCCGTCACCACCACGCCGTACGCGGCCCGGCGGGCGTACCTCGCCGAGTTCGCCGGCCGGCTCGTGCACGTCTCGGTGGCCGCCCGCGACGTGCGCTCCTGGGTGCGGCGGCTGGGCCAGCCCGCCGACTGGGCGTTCGGGCTGCCGGTCACCGCGCCGGCCCGGCTGCTCTGGGCGGCACCGGAGTGGCGGCGCCGGATCGACCTGCCGGTGCTCTGCCAGCCCGCCGACGAGCCCCGCCTGGAGGAGCTGATCGCCACCCTGGGCAAGGTGGCCGGCGCCCGCTGGGCCGACGACCCGGTGGGTGTCCGGCTCGGCGCCGCCGACCTGGCCCGGCTCTGCCCGTCGGTGCTGCGGCTGGCCAACCCCTCGGTGCGGGTGGTGTCCCGCCGGGCCGCCCTGTCGGCCGCGCTGGACCTGCCGGTCGCGCCCCCCGGCTACCGCGAGGACATGCTGCGCTGCCTCGGGCTGCGCCCCGGCGAGACCGCCGAGGTGGGCGCCGCCGCCGGCCGGTTGGTCACCGGGATCGTCCCGCTGATCCGCCCGTACGCGGAGGAGATCGCCACGGTCGGCGGCGCGGACCTGGCCGCGGCCCTGGTCGACGGGCGGTTGGACCGCTATCTCGGCCAGCTCACCCGGGCGCTGGACCGTCCGGCGCCCGCCCGCCGGGACACGTCGGCGGTGCCGGTGCCGCGTGCGGGAGAATGGTCAACCGTGCCCGCCTCTGACGCGCCGGTGACCGGCGTACCCGCCAGCTCCGGCGGCGCCGTGGCCCCCGGCCCGGCCCGCCCCTCCCAGCTCGACCCGGCCATCGCGGCCCGGCTGCGCCGCACCCCCGACGGCCTGGTGGCCGCGGTGGTCCGCGCGCACGACACGGGCGAGGTGCTGATGGTCGCCTGGATGGACGACGAGGCCCTGCACCGCACCCTCACCACGGGCCGCGCCACCTACTGGTCGCGCAGTCGCCAGGAGTACTGGGTCAAGGGCGCCACCTCCGGCCACCACCAGTACGTCCGCTCGGTCGCCCTGGACTGCGACGGCGACGCGCTGCTGGTGAGCGTCGAGCAGGTCGGCGCCGCCTGCCACACCGGGCACCGCACGTGCTTCTTCACCGAGCTGCCGGTCAGCTCCCCGGAGGCGACGTCATGACCGACGGCACGGTCAGTCCGGACCAGGCCGCCTTCGCCGACCTGGCGGCCCGCTGGCGGGTCGTGCCGGTCACCCGGCGGCTGCTCGCCGACGCGGAGACCCCGGTCGGCGTCTACCGCAAGCTCGCCGGTGGCCCCGGCACGTTCCTGCTGGAGTCCGCCGAGCAGGGCGTCGGCTCGGCCGGGATGGCCTGGTCGCGCTACTCCTTCATCGGGGTGCGCAGCAGCGCCACGCTGACCGAGCGGGACGGCGCGGCGGTCTGGGCCGGCGAGCCGCCCGCCGGGGTGCCGACCGCCGGCGACCCGGTGGCCGCCCTCCGCGAGACCGTCGCCGCCCTGGCGGGCCCGGACTGGGTCCCGGCCAGCGGCATGCCACCGCTCACCGGGGGCATGGTCGGCTACCTCGGGTACGACCTGGTCCGCCGCTTCGAGCGGCTGCCCGAGCTGACCGAGGACGAGCTGGACGTGCCGGAGCTGGGCATGATGCTCGCCACCGACCTCGTGGTGCTCGACCACTACGACGGCTCGGCGATCCTGGTCGCCAACGCGGTGCTGCCCCCGCTCGACACGCCCGACCGGGAATCGCTGGTCGCGGCGGCGTACCACCACGCCGTGGGTCGCCTCGACGCGATGACCACGGCGCTGTCCCGACCGATTCCGCCCATGATCTCGACCGTCGCCCGGCCCGGCGTCGGCGAGGTGGTCAGCCGGACGCCGGAGGGCGGCTACCCGAAGGCGGTGGAGGCGGCCAAGGAGGCGATCCGGGCCGGCGAGTGCTTCCAGATCGTGCTCAGCCAGCGCTTCGAGCGCCCCACCCACGCCGACCCGCTCGACGTCTACCGGGTGCTGCGCACGACGAATCCCAGCCCGTACATGTACCTGCTGCGCTTCGACGGCTTCGACATCGTCGGCTCCTCGCCGGAGGCGCACCTCAAGGTGAGCGGCGCCGCGGACGGGCGGCGCCGGGCGCTGCTGCACCCGATCGCCGGCACCCGGCCGCGTGGCGGCTCCCCCGAGGCCGACGCCCGGCTCGCCGCCGAGCTGCTCGCGGACCCGAAGGAGCGCGCCGAGCACGTCATGCTGGTCGACCTGGGCCGCAACGACCTCGGCCGGGTCTGCCGGCCGGGCACCGTCGAGGTGCCGGAGTTCGCCACCATCGAGCGGTACAGCCACGTCATGCACATCGTCTCCACGGTCGTCGGCGAGCTGCGCGAGGACCGCACCGCCTTCGACGCGCTGGCCGCGACCTTCCCCGCCGGCACCCTCTCCGGCGCGCCGAAGGTGCGCGCCATGGAGATCATCGAGGAGCTGGAACCGGTCCGCCGAGGGCTCTACGGCGGCACCGTCGGCTACTTCGGCTTCGGCGGTGACCTGGACATGGCCATCGCCATCCGCACCGCGCTGATCCGCGAGGGCCGGGCCTACGTGCAGGCCGGCGCGGGCGTGGTGGCCGATTCCGATCCCGCCGCCGAGGACCAGGAGACCCGCAACAAGGCCGCCGCCGTGCTCGCCGCGATCGCCGCCGCCGAGACGCTGCGGGCCGCACGATGAGCGCGTCGACCGGCGCGCCCGCCGCGCGGGGCCGGCGCGAGCTGACGTACGCGGTGCTGCTCTGCCTGGCCGGCGCGGGCCTGGCGTTCTGGGCGGTGACCCGCACCTGGTCCGTCGAACTGACCGCGCGCGGCTCGCTGCCGCCCACCCGGCACGCCCGCACCGGCGCGGAGGTGCTGCCCTGGGTGTCGGCGCTGGCACTGGTCGGGCTGGCCGGCGGCGGCGCGGTGCTGGCGACCCGGGGGCGGGTCCGGCGGCTGCTCGGTGGCCTGCTGACCCTGCTCGGGCTGGGTGTGGCGGCCGGCGGCGGATACGGCCTCACCGAAGCCGGGGTGAGCCGGCAGTGGCCGGCGCTGGTGCTGGCGGGCGGGCTGGTCCTGGTGGCCGGCGGGCTGTTCACCGCGCTGCGTGGCGGTGGCTGGCCGGCGATGGGCGCCCGCTACGAGCGACGGTCGGCGCGGCCGGCCGCTCCCGCCGGGGAGAACCGGCCGGCCGTCGAGCGGGGCACCCGCGACGCGTGGGAGGCGCTGGACCGGGGCGAGGACCCGACGGTCGGCTGACCTGGCGGGCGCCGTCGAGGGCCCGCGCCAACCGGTCAGCGCACCGGCTGGGCGTCGCGGGCGTCCCGCCGCTCCCGGGCCGCGGCGCGGGCGGCGGCCAGTTCGGCCACCAGGCGGTCCAGCTCGCGGCGCTGCGCGGCCCGGGCCCGGTCGGCGCAGACCGCCTCCCAGGCGTTGCCCCGGGCGGTACGCATCCGGCCGTCGCCCGCGATGGTGCGTTCGAGGGTGTGCACCACGCCGAAGGCGAGCGACGCGACGCTCCGGGAGATGGTGGTGAATCCGAGGCTCTGGTTCGGCCCGTTGGCGCTCATGGTCACCCCGCACGAGATCGTTGGCGACGGTCGGCAGCCGCCTCATCGAGTCTGCCCGAGGAGGATGCTGCCGGGCTCACGTTTCGCCCGCGTGACGCCCGGGTCAACTCTGCGGCAGCCGGTCCGACCTGGGCAGGGTCGTTCGTCCTTGAGCTTGCTCACAGCATCGACGGCCGTCACGCTCCTGCGCGGAGCGGGCCGCCATGGTGAGATGGGTCATGGGCGGCGGTCGATGTGGTGGCCGGGGGCGCGGGGCGCGCCCGAGCGATGCCGGTCGATGGGCGCGGTGGCGCTGCGTGACGCCGTGTTCACCCGAAGTCGGCCATCATGCCACAGCCCATTTCGTGAGGAGCGCCATACCCCCGGGCACTTGCCTCCAGGTGGCGCCCCCTAGCATCGGCCCATGACACCCGGAGAGGGGAGTCCGTTGGTGACTGCTGAGCATGCGCACGCGGAGGGGGACGAGGCCGGTTCGGCGGCGTCCGCAAGCGTGCTCGACGAGATCCTGGCCGGCGTGCGCGAGGACGTGGCCCGGCGACAGGAACAGGTTCCGCTGGAGCGGATCCGCGAGCTGGCCGCCGCCGCGCCGCCGCCGCTGGACGCGTACGCGGCGCTGCGCCGGCCCGGCGTGGCCGTGATCGCCGAGGTGAAGCGCTCGTCGCCGTCCAAGGGGCGGCTGGCCGAGATCGCCGACCCGGCCGACCTGGCCGTCGACTACGCGGCCGGCGGCGCCCGGGCGATCAGCGTGCTCACCGAGGGCCGCTGGTTCGGCGGGTCGCTGGACGACCTGGCCGCGGTCCGTGCCGCGGTGAACGTGCCGGTGCTGCGCAAGGACTTCGTGGTCTCCAGCTACCAGGTGCACGAGGCCCGCGCGCACGGCGCCGACCTGGTGCTGCTGATCGTCGCCGCGCTGGAGCAGAACGTCCTCGTCGGGCTACTGGAGCGGATCGAGTCGCTGGGCATGTGCGCGCTCGTCGAGGTGCACACCGAGGAGGAGGCCGACCGGGCCATGGAGGCCGGTGCCCAGGTGATCGGCGTCAACGCCCGCGACCTGCGTACCCTGGAGGTCGACCGTTCGGTGTTCGAGCGGATCGCCCCCGGCCTGCCCAGCAGCGTCGTCAAGATCGCCGAGTCCGGCGTGCGCGGCCCGCACGACCTGATCCGCTACGCCTCGGCCGGCGCCGACGCGGTCCTGGTCGGCGAGGGCCTGGTCACCCAGAAGAGCCCCCGCGAGGCGGTCGCCGAGCTGGTCAACGCCGGTAACCACCCGGCCACGCCCCGCCCGGTGCGCTGACCCGCGCCGGGGCCCGACACGTCGAGAGGACTCCCGCGATGAGCACTGACGCCGCGGCCCCGGCCGGCCGGCTTCCCGACGCCGCCGGTCACTTCGGCCGGTTCGGTGGCCGGTTCGTCCCCGAGGCACTGGTCGCCGCGCTCGACGAGCTGGACGCGGCGTACCGGAAGGCGATGACCGACGAGGACTTCCTCGCCGAGTTCGACGCCCTGCTGCGCGACTACGCCGGCACGCCCTCGCTGCTGTACGAGGCCCGGCGGCTCTCCGCCCAGATCGGCGCCCGGGTCCTGCTCAAGCGGGAGGACCTCAACCACACCGGCGCGCACAAGGTCCGCAACGTCCTCGGCCAGGCGCTGCTCACGAAGCGGATGGGCAAGCGGCGGGTGATCGCCGAGACCGGCGCCGGCCAGCACGGCGTGGCCACCGCCACCGCCGCCGCCCTGTTCGACCTCGAGTGCGTGGTCTACATGGGTGAGGTGGACACCGAGCGGCAGGCGCTCAACGTGGCCCGGATGCGGATGCTCGGCGCCACCGTGGTCCCGGTCACCACCGGCTCGCGCACGCTCAAGGACGCGATGAACGAGGCGATGCGGGACTGGGTCGCCAACGTCGACAGCACCCACTACCTGATCGGCACCGCGGCGGGCCCGCACCCGTTCCCCGAGATGGTCCGGGACTTCGTGCGCGGCATCGGTGTGGAGGCCCGCCGGCAGTGCCTCGACCTCACCGGCGCGCTGCCGGACGCCGTCGCGGCCTGCGTGGGCGGCGGCTCCAACGCGCTCGGCATCTTCCACGCCTTCGTGCCCGACACCGGTGTGCGGCTCTACGGCTTCGAGGCCGGTGGCGAGGGCGTGGCGACCGGCCGGCACGCCGCCAGCATCACCGGCGGCTCGGCGGGCGTCCTGCACGGCACCCGCACGTACGTGCTGCAGAACGCGGACGGCCAGACGATCGAGTCGCACTCGATCTCGGCCGGCCTCGACTACCCGGGCGTCGGCCCCGAGCACGCCTGGCTGCACGACAGCGGCCGGGCGACCTACCTGCCCGTCGACGACGACGAGGCGATGGCCGCCTTCGAGCTGCTCTGCCGCACCGAGGGCATCATCCCGGCCATCGAGAGCTCGCACGCACTGGCCGGCGCCCGCAAGATCGCGCCGCAGCTCGCCGCCGAGCTGGGCCGGGAGCCGGTCATCGTGGTCAACCTCTCCGGCCGGGGCGACAAGGACGTGCACACCGCCGGTGCGTACTTCGGCATCCTCGACAAGGAGTGAGAGCGTGAGCCGGATCGGGGTCGCCTTCGACAAGGCCCGGGCCGACGGGCGGGCCGTGCTGGTCGGCTGCATGCCGGCCGGTTTTCCCACCGTCGAGGGCAGCATCGCCGCGATGACCGCCATGGTCGAGGCCGGCGTCGACGTCATCGAGGTGGAGATCCCCTACTCCGACCCGGTGATGGACGGCCCGGTCATCCAGAAGGCCAGCGACATCGCCCTGGCCGGCGGCGTGCGCACCGCGGACACGCTGCGCATCATCGACGCGGTCGCCGCGACCGGCGCGCCGGTCGTCACCATGACCTACTGGAACCCCATCGAGCAGTACGGCGTCGACACGTTCGCCCGCGACCTGGCCGCCGCCGGGGGCACCGGCCTGATCACGCCGGACCTGATCCCCGAGGAGGCCGGCGAGTGGCTGGCCGCCTCCGAGGCCCACGGTCTGGACCGGACGTTCCTGGTCTCCCCGTCCTCCACCGACGCCCGGCTGAAGATGACCGCCGAGCACTGCCGCGGCTTCGTCTACGCCACCGCCATCATGGGGGTGACCGGCGCCCGGGCGCAGACCTCCGAGGCGGCCCCGGTCCTGGTGTCCCGGCTGCGCGAGGTCACCGACCTGCCGGTCGGCGTCGGGCTGGGCGTGGGCACCGGTGCCCAGGCCGGCACGGTCGCCGGCTACGCCGACGCGGTGATCGTGGGCAGCGCGCTGGTCCGGTGTGTGCTCGACGCGCCCGATCAGGCCGCCGGGCTTGCGGCCCTGCGCACCCTGAGCGCCGAACTCGCCGAAGGCGTCCGCAACCCGGTCCGCTGACCGGGAGCCTCTGGGCCTTCCACACCCTCTCCTCGCGTCGACGCGTGCCGGGCCGTGAGTCGGTTGCGTCATCAGGTCGGTAGGCGCTCGCGGCCCTACCCGGGTCAGCGTGACCGGGGCGGCTCGTCTCGCGTCGGGCGGCTGTCAGCGCCGGGATGTGCCCAGCTCGCCGCCGGCCCGCTGTTCGGGCGGGGCCGCCGCTTCCCCGGTGGGCGCTGCCGCGCCGGCCGGCGAGGTCTCGCCACCGCCCGGCGTCGTCTCGGACAGGACGCCGGAGCGGCCGGCCAGCGCGTCGGCGACGGCGGCGCGGGTGGCCGGGGTGAGCGCCTCGGGCAGCGCGTCCGGCGGATGCCAGTCGAGGTGGCAGCCGCCCGCCGGTACGCCGGCCGGCGTACCGCCGAGTGCCCGGGCCCGGAACACGTGCACCAGCACGTCCGGCAGGGCGCCGCAGTGGCCGGCCGGGGGCGGGGGAGCGGCCGGGTCGCCCACCCGGTAGAGGCCCACCAGGTCGACCAGCTCGACCTCCCAGCCGGTCTCGGCGCGGATCTCCCGGCGCACGGCGGCGGGCGGGCTCTCGTCGCGGCGCAGCCGCCCGCCGGGCAGCGCCCACCGCCGGCCGCCGCCGGACCGCCGGCACAGCAGCACCCGGCCGGACGGGTCGGTGACGACCGCGGCGACCGCCCAGGTGAGCGCGCTCATGGACAAAGAGCCTACGACCGTGCAAACCAGAAGTCATCCGACCCGCGAACCCGGCCCGACCGGGGTGCCGTGAGCACGGTCCGCACGGGTACCGTGTGCACCCGTGACCCTCGCCCCGATGACCCCCCTGGCGGCCCTGCCCAGCCCCGGCACCGCCGTCTGGCAGCTCGGACCGGTTCCGATCCGGGCCTACGCGCTCTGCATCATCGTCGGCATCGTGGTGGCCTGCGTGGTCACCGAATACCGGCTGCGCCGCCGCGGCGTCGCCCCGGGCGCGGTGCTCGACATCGCCGTCTGGGCGGTGCCCGCGGGCATCATCGGCGCGCGGCTCTACCACGTGATCACCTCGCCCGAGAAATACTTCGGCGCCGGCGGCCAGCCGCTCAAGGCGTTCGCCATCTGGGAGGGCGGCCTCGGCATCTGGGGCGCGGTGGCCGGTGGGGCGGTCGGCGCCTGGCTCGCCGCCCGGCAGCTGGGCATCCCGCTCACCGTGGTGGCCGACGCGCTGGCGCCCGGGATGCCGCTGGCCCAGGCGGTCGGCCGGGTGGGCAACTGGTTCAACAACGAGCTCTACGGCGGCCGCACCAGCCTGCCCTGGGGTCTGGAGGTCCACGTCATGGACCCGGACAACCCGGGGCACGCGCTGCGCGACGACGCCGGCAACCCGGTCCTCCAGCCGGGGCTCTACCACCCGACCTTCCTCTACGAGGCGCTCTGGAACATCGGGGTCGCGGTGCTGGTCCTGGTCCTGGACCGGAAGCTGCGGCTGGGCCGGGGCCGGGCCTTCGCGCTCTACGTGATGGGCTACACGGCGGGCCGGTTCTGGATCGAGCTGATGCGCACCGACGAGGCCAACCACATCCTCGGCGTGCGGCTCAACGTGTGGACCGCGGCGTTGGTCTTCCTCGGCGCGCTGGTGTACTTCCTGCGGGTGCGCGGGCCGCGCGAATACCTCATCCCGGTCGGCGTGCCGGCCGCCCCGGTCCCGCCCGCGGGCGGCGACGTGTCCCAGGTCGACCTCTCCGCACGGGAGGCCGGGGCGCGGCCGGTGGCGCCGGAGGGCTACCGCGTGGTGTCCGAGGAGCAGTTCCGCACGTACCAGGAGACCGGCGAGGTCCCGGCCGAGGAGCCGGCGGCGACCGACGAGACCGACCACGAACCGACCGGCGAGGCCGTGACCGGCGAGGCCGCGACGGACGAGGCCGACCGGGCCGGCGCCGGCGGCGCCCGCCCCGCCGACCGGGACAGCTGAGCGGGGGAAGTCATGCGGAGCGCGGTGGTGGTCGGCGCCGGCCTCGGCGGGCTGGCGACGGCCGGGGCGCTGGCCCGGTCCGGCTGGCGGGTCACCCTCCTCGAACGGGCCGACCGGGTCCGTCCGGAGACGACCGCCGTCGTGCTCTGGCCCAACGGGGTACGCGCGCTGCGCGCCCTCGGCCTCGGCGCCGGGCTGGACGCGATCGCCACCCCGCTGCCCGACGGCGGGGTGCGCCGCCCCGACGGCCACTGGCTGGTGCAGCCCCGCCCCACCCCGGCCGACCGGATGCCGGTGGTGGTGCACCGGGAGGATCTGCACGACGCGCTGATCGCCGGCCTGGGCGACCAGGTGGAGCTGCGTACCGGGGTGAGCGTGCGCACGGTGCGGGCGGCGCCCGGCGAGCGTCCCGCGGTCGGCGACGGCCGGCACACCGTCGAGGCGGATCTCGTGGTGGCGGCCGACGGCACGGACAGCGAGATCCGCCGGCAACTCGCCCCGGAGACGGCCGTGGTCAGTTCCGGCTGTGCCGCCTGGCGGGCGGTCATCCCCTGGTACCGGGCCCCGCAGCTTCCCGACGACCAGCCGGTGCACGGCGAGACGCTGGGCGCGGGCTACCGCTTCGTGGCCGCCTCGCTCGGCGACCGGGGCACCGCGGGGGCGTCCCGCCGGGGCGGCATCTACTGGGTGGCCACCGCCGCCGGAGCGCCCCGCCCGGAGCCGCCGGAGACGCAGCTCGCCCTGCTCAAGCGCTGGTACGCGGGCTGGCCCGCGCCGATCGCCACGCTCCTTGACGCGACCGACCCGGCCGACGTGGTGCAGCAGGAGATCCGCGAGCTGCGCCCGTTGCCCCGCGCCTACGGGTTCCCGGCCGGGCCGGGCGGGGTGGTGCTGCTCGGCGACGCCGCGCACGCCATGCCGCCACACCTCGGCCAGGGCGCCTGCCTCGCCTTCGAGGACGCCGCGACCCTGTCGGCGCTGCTGCGGGAGTCCCGGCTCCCCGACGCGGTGGCCGGCTACGACCGGCTGCGCCGGCCCCGCGCGGCCACCATGGTGCGGCAGACCCGCCGGATGTCGGCGGTGCTACAGACCCGGGGCCGCCTGGCGCTGCGCGCCCGCGACGCTGCGCTGGGCACGATCAGCCCGCGCCTGCGCAACACGGCGGCGACCGCCGCCGCCTCCTGGCACCCGCCGGCCTGACCGCACCCCCGCCGGCCGGACCGCGCCCGGTGGCTGGGCGCCCCCGGGCGGCTGCGACGAGCGGATGTCAGCCGATCACGGCGGTGGGTTCGGCGATGCAGGCGGTGCCGACGCGGCGGAAGCCGACCCGCAGGTAGACCCGGGCGATCTCCTCGCTGCCGGCGGAGAGGAAGATCAGATCGGTGCCGGCGGCGCGCAGTCGGTGGGCGAGGGTGGCGGTCACCGCCGCGCCGAGGCCGCGCCGGCGGGCGGCCGGCAGGGTGGCCACCCCGGCGATCTCCGCCACGTCGTCGACCCGCATGGCCATGCCGCTGGCCAGCGCTCCCTCGGCCGCCGTCTCGGCGAGCACCGAGATGCGCCGGCCGTCCGCGATGCGGACCGCCTCCTCCTCCAGCGCGGCCACGTCCAGCCGGGAGACCGCGGCGTCCCGTTCGACCGGGCCGGCCTCGCCGCGGGCGGTGCCGCCGTTCGAGAAGCCGACCGCGGCGACGGCCCGCCGCAACGCCACGTCCGCCGCGAAGCCGGGGTCGGCGGGGTCGAGCACCCGCACCGGTACGTCGCTGAGCGTCGCCGGATCGGGCAGGCGGTCCGGCTCCAGCACCATGAGCGGCGCCTCCAGCACGCTCAGCCCGGCCGAGCGGGCCACCGCCAGCAGGTCCGGGGTGACCTCGTGCACCCACTCGAACGCCTCCGGCAGGCCCAGTTCCCGCTGGCGGGCCCGGACGGCGGTCACGTCGGCCAGCGCGGGCGGCGCGGTGGCGCCCGGCCGGGGGCGGGCGTAGAACGGCCAACCGGCGCCGTCCCGGACGAACAGGACGAGGGCGCCGTACTCCTCCGTCCGGGCCACGTCACGGGGCACCGCGTCGTAGAAACGCTCCAACCGGTCGAGCGCGTCAGTGCGTACGACATCCACCGCGCGAGACTACACGTCCCAGATTCTGGAAGTGTGATCAATCTGAACTGGCCTTGCGCCGGAAGCCCTAACGTAGACTCAATAAAACCCCCGAGGGCCGACGTCGTCCCCACCATGTTCCAACCTGAGTGACGACAGGAGGCCCGGTGGCCTTTCCGTACCCTCACAGCCCCCAGCCGGCCCCGCGGACGACGGGGCTCTACGACCCCGCGCACGAGCACGACGCCTGCGGTGTGGCCTTCGTGGCCGACCTGCACGGGCGCCGCTCGCACGAGGTCGTCGCGAACGGTCTCGGGGCGCTCTGCCGGCTGGACCACCGGGGCGCCCGGGGCGCGGAGCACAACACCGGCGACGGCGCGGGGATCATGATCCAGGTGCCGGACGCGTTCCTGCGTGCGGTCGTCGAATTCCCGCTGCCGCCGGCCGGCCAGTACGCCACCGGCCTGGTCTTCCTGCCCGACGACGACGCGGCCGAGGCCCGCGCCCGCCAGGTGGTGGAGAAGTACGCGCTGGTCGAGGGCGCCGACGTCCTCGGCTGGCGGGAGGTGCCCACCGACCCGTCCGGCCTGGGTGAGACCGCACTCGCGGCGATGCCCCGGGTCCGGCAGCTCTTCCTGGCCGCGCACCGGCTCACCGACGCGCCCGCCGGGCCGGCCGGCTCCCCGCTGACCGGGCTCGACCTGGACCGGGTGGCGTTCTGCCTGCGTAAGCAGGTCGAGCGGGAGACCGCCGAACGGGGCGTGCCCGCCTACTTCCCGTCCCTGAGCGGCCGGACCATGGTGTGGAAGGGCATGCTCACCCCGGACCAGCTTCCGGCGTTCTACCCGGAGCTGACCGACGAGCGGGTGGTGAGCGCGATCGCCCTGGTGCACTCGCGGTTCTCCACCAACACCTTCCCGTCCTGGCCGCTGGCCCACCCGTACCGGTTCATCGCGCACAACGGCGAGATCAACACGATCCGCGGCAACCGGAACTGGATGCAGGCGCGCGAGGCACTGCTGCGGAGCCCGCACCTGCCCGGCAACATCCGCCGGATCTTCCCGGTCTGCACCCCGGCGGCCTCCGACTCGGCCAACTTCGACGAGGTGCTCGAACTGCTGCACCTGGCCGGGCGGAGCCTGCCGCACGCGGTGCTCATGATGATCCCCGAGGCGTGGGAGAACGACCCGGGGATGCGCGCCGACAAGCGCTCCTTCTACCGCTTCCACGCGAGCCTCATGGAGCCGTGGGACGGGCCGGCGTCGGTCGCCTTCACCGACGGCGAGGTCGTCGGCGCGGTGCTGGACCGCAACGGGCTGCGCCCGGGCCGCTGGTGGCGCACCGCCGACGGCCTGGTGGTGCTGGGCAGCGAGGCGGGCGTGCTCGACCTCGACCCGGCGACCGTGGTCGCCAAGGGCCGCCTCCAGCCCGGCCGGATGTTCCTGGTCGACACGGTCAACGGCCGGATCGTCCAGGACGACGAGATCAAGACCGAGCTGGCCGCCGCCCAGCCGTACGGGGAGTGGCTGCACGCCGGCCTCATCGAGCTGGATGAGCTGCCCGCGCGCGAGCACATCGTCTACACCCACGACTCGGTACGCCGCCGGCAGCAGACCTTCGGCTACACCGAGGAGGAGCTGAAGATCCTGCTCGGCCCGATGGCCCGCAGCGGCGCGGAGCCGATCGGCTCGATGGGCACGGACACCCCGATCGCCCCGCTGTCCACCCGGCCGCGGCTGCTCTACGACTACTTCCACCAGCTCTTCGCCCAGGTCACCAACCCGCCGCTGGACGCCATCCGGGAGGAGCTGGTCACCAGCCTGGCGTCCACCATCGGCCCGGAGGGCAACCTGCTCGACCCGGGCCCGGCGAGCTGCCGGCAGATCGTCCTGCCGTACCCGGTGATCGACAACGACGAGCTGGCCAAGATCCTCTCCATCGACGAGGACGGCGACCTGCCCGGCTTCAAGGCGGTCCGGGTGTCCGGGCTCTACCGGGTCCGCGACGGTGGCGCCGGCATCAAGGCCCGGCTCACCGAGATTTGCCGGCACGTCTCCGAGGCCATCGAGGACGGCGTACGCATCCTGGTGCTCTCCGACCGGGACTCCAACGCCGACCTGGCTCCGATCCCGTCGCTGCTGCTCACCGCCGCGGTGCACCAGCACCTGGTGCGGGAGCAGACCCGGACCCAGGTGGCCCTCGTCGTCGAGTCCGGCGACTGCCGGGAGGTGCACCACGCGGCCGTGCTGATCGGCTACGGCGCGGCGGCGGTCAACCCGTACCTGGCCTTCGAGTCGGTCGAGGACATGATCTCCACGGGCGCGCTGGCCGGCATCGAACCGGCCACGGCGGTCCGCAACTACGTCAAGGCGCTCGGCAAGGGCGTCCTGAAGATCATGTCGAAGATGGGCATCTCGACGGTCTCGTCGTACTGCGGCGCGCAGGTCTTCGAGGCGGTCGGCCTGGACACCCGGCTGGTCCAGCGCTACTTCCGGGGCACCCCGAGCACGATCAGCGGCATCGGGCTGGCCGAGATCCACGCCGAGGTGGCCGCCCGGCACGCGCTGGCCTGGCCTCCCGCGGGCGCCCGGACGAGCGACCGGCTGGAGGTCGGCGGCGAGTACCAGTGGCGCCGTGAGGGCGAGCTGCACCTGTTCAACCCGGAGACGGTCTTCCTGCTCCAGCACGCCACCCGCAGCCGCCAGTACGACGTCTTCCGGCAGTACACCGCCAAGGTCGACGAGCTGGCCGCCCGGGCGGGCTCGCTGCGCGGGCTGTTCACCCTGCGCACCGGGGTGCGGCCGCCGGTGCCGCTGGACGAGGTCGAGCCGGCCGGCGAGATCGTCAAGCGGTTCGCCACCGGCGCCATGTCGTACGGGTCGATCTCGGCGGAGGCGCACGAGACCCTGGCCATCGCCATGAACCGCCTCGGCGGCCGGTCGAACACCGGCGAGGGCGGCGAGGACGTCGACCGGCTGCACGACCCCCGGCGCCGCTCGGCGGTCAAGCAGATCGCCAGCGGCCGGTTCGGCGTCACCAGCGAATACCTGGTCAACGCCGACGACCTCCAGATCAAGATGGCCCAGGGCGCGAAGCCCGGCGAGGGCGGTCAGCTGCCCGGCAACAAGGTCTGGCCGTGGATCGCGCGTACCCGGCACGCCACCCCGGGCGTCGGCCTCATCTCGCCGCCGCCGCATCACGACATCTACTCCATCGAGGACCTGGCCCAGCTCGTCCACGACCTGAAGTGCGTCAACCCGGCCGCCCGGGTGCACGTGAAGCTGGTCAGCGAGGTCGGGGTGGGCACCGTGGCGGCCGGCGTGGCGAAGCTCAAGGCCGACGTCATCCTGATCTCCGGGCACGACGGCGGCACCGGCGCCTCCCCGCTCAACTCGCTCAAGCACGCCGGCACCCCCTGGGAGCTGGGCCTGGCCGAGGCGCAGCAGACGCTGCTGCTCAACAAGCTCCGCGACCGGGTCACCGTGCAGGTCGACGGCCAGCTCAAGACCGGCCGGGACGTGCTCGTCGCGGCGCTGCTGGGCGCCGAGGAGTTCGGCTTCGCCACTGCGCCGCTCATCGTCGAGGGCTGCGTGATGATGCGGGTCTGCCACCTGGACACCTGCCCGGTCGGCATCGCCACCCAGAACCCGGTGCTGCGCGAGCGCTTCACCGGCCGGCCCGAGTTCGTGGAGAACTTCTTCCTCTTCCTGGCCGAGGAGGTCCGCGGCTACCTGGCCGAGCTGGGCTTCCGGAGCATCGAGGAGGCGATCGGGCACACCGAGCTGCTCGACGTGGCCGGCGCGGTCGAGCACTGGAAGGGCCACGGGCTCGACCTCAGCCGGGTGCTGCACCTGCCCGAGCTGCCCGAGGGCGCGGCTCGGCGCGGGATCCGGGCTCAGGACCACGGCCTGGAGCTGGCGCTGGACAACCACCTCCTGGCCCTGGCCGAGCCGGCGCTGCGCGACGGCACCCCGGTCCGGGTCGAGGTGCCCGTGCGCAACGAGCATCGCAGCGTGGGCGCCATGCTCGGCGGCGAGGTCACCCGCCGCTTCGGCGGCGCCGGGCTGCCCGACGACACGATCGAGTTCCTGCTGCGCGGCACCGCCGGCCAGTCGTTCGGCGCGTTCCTGCCGCGCGGGGTCACCCTGCGCCTGCACGGCGACGCCAACGACTACGTGGGCAAGGGCCTCTCCGGCGGGCGGCTCGTCGTCCGCCCGGACGCCGCCGCGCCGTTCGCCGGCGCGGACGCCGACCCGGGCGGGCGAGCCGAGGACCAGATCATCGCCGGCAACACCATCCTCTACGGCGCCACCGGCGGCGAGGTCTTCCTGCGCGGCCGGGTCGGCGAGCGGTTCGCGGTGCGCAACTCGGGCGCGGTGGCCGTCGTCGAGGGTGTGGGCGACCACGGCTGCGAGTACATGACCGGTGGCACGGTGGTGGTGCTCGGGCCGACCGGGCGCAACTTCGCCGCCGGCATGTCCGGCGGCACCGCGTTCGTGCACCGGCTGGACCGGCGACTGGTCAACGCCGAGCTGGTCGATCTGTCGCCACTGGGCGTCGAGGAGCGGGAGCGGCTGCACGAGCTGGTCCAGCGGCACTTCGCCGAGACCGACTCGGCGGTCGCCGAGGAGCTGCTGAAGCGCTGGCCGGAGGCGGTGGAGGAGTTCACCGCCGTGGTGCCCCGGGACTACCGCCGGGTGCTGGAGATCATGCGGGCCGCCGAAGCCGCCGGCCACGACGTCGACGACGCGGTGATGAGCGCCCTCGCGGCGCCGTCCGCCGCGCCGGTGCCGCCCGCACCCCGGGCGGTCGCCCAGGAGGTGGCTCGTGCCTGACCCGAACGGTTTCCTGCGCTACGACCGGCGGCTGCCCGCCCGCCGCCCGGTCCCCGTGCGGATCATGGACTGGCGGGAGGTCTACCCGCCGGCCGGCGAGGAGCTGATCCGCGAGCAGGCCACCCGGTGCATGGACTGCGGCATCCCGTTCTGCCACGACGGCTGCCCGCTGGGCAACCGCATCCCGGACTGGAACGACCTGGTCCGCACCGGCAACTGGGACGCCGCGGTGGAGTCGCTGCACGCCACCAACAACTTCCCCGAGTTCACCGGCCGGCTCTGCCCGGCGCCCTGCGAGGCGGCGTGCGTGCTCGGCCTGGGCGGCCAGCAGCCGGTCACCATCAAGCAGGTCGAGGTGGAGATCGCCGACGCGGCGGTGGCCCGGGGCGGCCTGCGCCCGCAGCCGGTGCCGGCCCCGACCGGGAAGTCGGTCGCCGTGGTCGGCTCCGGCCCCGCCGGGCTCGCCGCCGCGCAGCAGCTCGCCCGGGCCGGCCACGCCGTCACCGTGTACGAGCGGGACGACGCGCTCGGCGGCCTGCTGCGCTACGGCATCCCCGACTTCAAGCTGGAGAAGCGGCACGTCGACGGGCGGCTGGCCCAGCTCGCCGCCGAGGGGGTGCGCTTCCGCGCCGGCGTGAACGTCGGCGTGGACGTCACCGCCGAGCAACTGCGCGCCGAGCACGACGCGGTGCTGCTCGCCTGCGGCGCGCTGCAGGGCCGGGACACCCCGGAGACGCCGGGGCGGGCGCTGCGGGGCGTACACCAGGCCATGGCGCACCTGGTGGCCGCGAACCGGGTGGTGGCCGCGGCGGGTGAGGGGAAGCCGGCCCTGGCCACCCTGCCCGACGGCACGCCGATCGACGCGGCCGGCCGGCACGTGGTCATCATCGGCGGCGGCGACACGGCCGCCGACTGCCTGGGCGTCGCCCACCGGCAGGGCGCGGCCGGCGTGCACCAGCTCGACCTCTACCCGGAGCCCCCGGCCGACCGGGACGTCGCCCGCGACCCGTGGCCCACCTGGCCGTGGGTGCTGCGCAACTACCCGGCGCACGAGGAGGGCGGCGAGCGGGTCTTCGCCGTGGCGGTGCAGGAGTTCGTCGACGACGGCACCGGCCAGGTCCGGGCGGTCCGGGTCGCCGAGGTGACCGTCCAGAAGGTGGACGGCCGGCGGATCGTCACCACGCTGCCCGGCTCGGAGCGGGAGATCCCGGCCGACCTGGTGCTGCTCGCCATCGGCTTCGAGGGCACCGAGGAGCAGCCGCTGCTCGGCCAGTTCGGGGTGACCCGCAACGGCCGGGGCGCCGTGGACGCCCGCCCCGACTGGCAGACCGACGCCGACGGCGTGTTCGTGGCGGGGGACATGCACCGGGGCGCCTCGCTGATCGTCTGGGCGATCGCCGAGGGCCGGGCCGCCGCCGCGGCGATCCACGCGTACCTGGGCGGGGCCGGGTCCCTGCCCGCGCCGGTCGACCCGGCCCGGCAGTCGCTCGCCGCCCGCTGACCCGCACGTCACCGACACCCCGGTCCCTGCCGGACCGGGGTGTCGTGGCGACCGGGTCCGGTTCGTGCCCGGCGCGTCCCGGGCGTCCGCCCTCCGGGGTGAACCCTCTCACCAACTGTCGTCGGCAGGTTTGACCGCCGCCAGACTTGTGCGCTGGCCGGACCCGCGGGGGTCCGGCTTCGTCGTGTCACCGTCTGGACGGGGAATCACTCATGGCCCTCGGCGCCACGTTCGCCGCGCTGCGCCACCGCAACTACCGGATCTGGGCCGCGGCCGGATTCGTGTCGGTCATCGGGACCTGGATGCAGGTCCTCGGCGTCAACTGGTACGTGCTGGCGGAGACCGGGTCGGCCACCTCGATGGGTTTCACCGTCCTGCTCCAGGCGCTGCCCACCCTGGTGCTGAGCGTCTGGGGCGGCGCGCTGGCCGACCGGCTGCCCGCCAAGCCGCTGCTCATCGGTGCCCAGGCCGCGCACGCGCTGCTCGCCGCCGGGCTGGCCGTGGTGGCCGTCACCGGCGCCGGCGGCCTTCCGGCGATCTTCGCGATCTCGCTGGCCACCGGCGCGGTGTCGGCCATCGAGGGGCCGGTGATGGGCCGCTGGGCCTCCACGCTCGTGGACCGGGAGAGCCTCGGCAACGCCCTGGCGCTCGGCTCGCTCACCAACTCCGCCGGCCGGATCCTCGGCATGAGCCTCGGCGCCGTGGTGGTCGCCGCGGTCGGCCCCGCCCTGCTCTTCGCCGCGAACGCCGTCAGCTTCGTCGCGGTCGTCGTGGCGCTGTTCGCCGTACGCGAGGGGGAGCGGCACGCCGGAAAGGTGGCGCCGGCCGACGCGGCCCCGGGCGACGGCGGCATCCGGGCCGGTTTCCGCTACCTGCTGTGCCAGCCCGTGGTGCTGGTCGCCCTGGCGCTGTCCTTCGTGCTCGGCAGCCTGGGCCGCAACTACCAGGTCACCATGGCCGCCATGAGCGACGGGCCACTGCACGGCGGCGCGTCCGGCTACGGCCTGCTCTCCACCGTCTTCGCCGTCGGCACGGTGCTGGGCGCCCTGTTCGCGGCGCGCCGCCCGGAGCTGAGCTACGCGGTGCTCGTCGGGGCCGGCCTGCTGGCCAGCGGGCTGCAGATCGTCGCCGGGCTGGCCCCGGGCACGCTGAGCTTCGCCGCGGTGATCCTGCCGGTGGCCGCCGCCGCGGTGGTCATCGACACCACGGTCGGGGCCCGCGCCCAGCTCGACACCGACTACGCCATGCGCGGCCGGGTGCTGGCCGCCCTGGCGGTCACCGGCTCGGTCTCCGCGGCCGTGGGGGCGCCGCTGCTCGGCTGGCTCGCGGAGCACGCCGGCCCCCGGCAGACCCTGGTGCTGGCCGGCGCGATCACCGCGGTCGCCACCGCGGCGGCCGGGGTGGCCCTGGACCGGCTCCGTGAGCGCCGGCTGGCGCGCCGGCTCAGCCGGGTGCTGGCCGTGCCGGCCGCCCGCCCGGTCCGCCGGGTCGCCGCCACCGCCGCCCGGGTCGTCCGCCCGGCCACGGAGGGGCTGGGCGCCGCAACCGCCACTGCCGCCCGGATGGCCCGCCCCGCCGCCGAGGGGCTGGGCGTCGCGACCGCCACCGCCCTCCGGGACGGCCGCCCGGCCGGCGCGGGGCTCGCCGCCGTCCCCGCCGTGGCGGTGTCCCGGCCGGTGGTGCCGGCCGGCGCCTCCCCGGTGGCGCTTCCCGGTGCCGTGGCCGGCGCGCGTCCCGGCGCGGGCCGGCTCCGGTCCCGCCGGGCGGAGCGTGCGGCCCACGAGTGCGCGGCCTGCGCGCCGCACCGGGGCCGGCGCCGCTCCCGCTGGATCGACCTGCGATCGCCGTACGCGCACCGCGACGGCTGCCCCGCCGCCTGATCCCGGGCCCCGCCGGGACCGTGAGCGAGGTCATGCCGCGCGGACCCCGGCACCGCGAAGATCGTCACTACGCTCCGGGGTATGGACGTCGAGGAACGCCTGCGGCGCATCCGCCGGTGGCTCTGGGTCGTGGTGGTGGGTCTGTTCCTCAGCGGGGTGACCGCGTTCCCGCTGGAGCTGGAGGTGCGCTGGCTGCTGCGGGCGCTGGACCCGCTCGCCGGCCAGTTCCCGGCGCTGGTGGCCTGGATCGAGCGGGTCCACACCGGACTGGTCGAGACCGGCGAGCGGTACCCGTTCATGCTCTACGGCACCGACTGGCTCGCGTTCGCGCACCTGGTGCTCGCCGTGGCGTTCTGGGGGCCGCTGCGTGACCCGGTGCGCAACGTCTGGGTGGTGCAGCTCGGCATGATCGCCTGTGCGGGCATCGTGCCGCTCGCGCTGATCTGCGGGCCGGTGCGGGACATCCCCTGGTTCTGGACGCTGGTCGACCTCTCCTTCGCGGTCGGCGCGTTCCCGCCGCTCTGGTTCGCCTACCGGCACATCCGGGCGGTCGAGGCGGCGGCACCGGCCACGGTGACTCCCGTGCCGGCCTGACCGGCCGGGGCCCGCTCCCGCGAGCGGGCCCCGGCCCGGCTTTCTTCAGTGCGTGAGCAGCCGGTGGGCCTCCCGGATCTTCGCCCACGACTTCGGCTGCGCCGGGGCGGCGAGCGTGCCGCGGGCGGCGGTGGCCACCTCGGGGCGCCCGGCGGTGAACAGCCAGGTGGTGAAGACCGCGTCGAGGTCGCGGCCGGAGATCCGCTCGGCGAGCGCCTGGAACTGGGCGATCGTGCCGTTGCCGTAGCGGTGCGCGGCGGTCCAGGCCGGCAGGATCCGGAAGAACGCCTCGTCGCCGACGGCCAGCCGGAGCTGGTGCAGCGCCATGGCGCCCCGGTCGTAGACCGCGTCGGCGAAGATGTCGCCGGCCCCCGGGTCACCGGGGAGGACCTGCCAGAACTCCGAGTCGGCCGGGTAGCCGGCGTAGGTGAAGTCGAACAGTTCCTGGGCCGTGCCCTCGCCCTGCTCCTCCGACCAGAGCCACTCGGCGTACGAGGCGAAGCCCTCGTTCAGCCAGATGTTGCGCCAGTCGGCCACCGAGACCGAGTCGCCGAACCACTGGTGGGCGTTCTCGTGCACCACCACCGACACGTTGGCGCCGCGCCGCCAGAAGCTGTGGCCGTAGACGGGGCGGCTCTGCGTCTCCAGGGCGAAGCCGATGCCGTCGATCGGGCCGGCCACGCCGCCCTGCGCCTCGAAGGGGTACGGCCCGAACAGGCCGCTCTCCCAGTCGATCACCTCGGCGGTGCGTTCGATGCTGGCCCGCGCGGCCGGCTCGCGCTCGCCCAGCGTGGTGCTGTACGCGTTCACCACGGGCTGCCCGTTCGGCGCGGTGTCGGTGACGATGTCGTACTGCCCGATGGCCAGGAACGCCTGGTAGGTGGCGCCCGGCTTGACGCTGCGCCAGCTCCACCGGGTGCGGTTGCCGGCTTCGGGCAGCGGGTCGCGCGGCTGCACGCCGTTGCTGACCACCTCGACGCCGGTCGGCACCGAGACGGAGATGTCCCAGGTGGCCTTGTCCTTCGGGTGGTCGTTGCTGGGGAACCACCACCAGGCCGACTCGGGCTCGTTGACGGCGAGCGCGCCGTCGGCGACCCGGGTCCAGCCCGTGTAGCCCTGGACGAGGGTCTCCGACGGGATGCCGGCGTATCTCACCACGACGGTGAGCTGCTGTCCCTTGCGGATGGGCCGCGGCGCGGTGACCGCCAGCTCGTGGACGCCCTCCCGGGCGAAGGCGGCCGGCCAGCCGTTGACCCGGACGGACTCGACACCGAGAAGGAAGTCGAGGTTGAACCGGGACAGGTCCTGGGTGGCGGTGGCCAGGATCGTGGTGGTGCCGCTGAGCCGGTCGGTGGCCGGTTCGTAGCGCAGCCGGATGTCGTAGTGGCCGACGTCGTAGCCGCCGTTGCCGTAGTCGGGGAAGTAGCTGTCGCCCAGCCCGGGGCTGCCCGGGGTGGGGGTGGCCGCCGCGGGCTTCGGCCGGCCCCAGCCCGGTAGGGCGGCCTGGCCGGGGGCGCCGGTCACGACCGTGCCGGCGGTGGTGACGGTCAGGGCGGCGATGGCCGCCGTGAGAGCGCGTCGCACGAATGGGCTCCCTCCATCGGGGTGTACGCACCGCCAACCTAATCGACGGTTGTGAACGCGTGTGTCCTCGAACGCGAGCCGGCGCTATTCAATTTATGGCAGTGTTTCGATATGATTACCGACTAGTAACAAGCACGACTCCCCTGGCCACGCGCGCGGTCAACGGGCTCCACCACCCCTGTCCCGTGGAGGTCCTGTCATGTCCCGTCGCGTCCGCACCACCCTGGCCGCACTGCTCGCGGCCGTCCTCGGCGCCGTGCTCGTCCCCGGTGTCGCCCGGGCGGCCACCGTCAACTACGTCGCGCTCGGCGACTCCTACTCCTCCGGCGTCGGGGCCGGCCCGTACGACCTCTCCACCTGCCTGCGCAGCCAGAAGGCGTACGCCCCGCTCTGGGCCGCCGCGCACGCGGTCACCAGCTTCAAGTTCCCGGCCTGCGGCGGGGCGGTCACCGCCGACGTCATCGGCAGCCAGGTGAACTCGCTGAGCACCGGCACCACCCTGGTCACCATCACCATCGGCGGCAACGACGCCGGCTTCGCCGACGTCATCACCAGTTGCCGGTTCGGCAGCACCTCGACCTGCGAGGAGGCCGTCAACGACTCCCGCGCCTTCGCCACCGCCACACTGCCCGGCCGGCTCGACAACACGTACGCCGCCATCCGGAACCGGGCGCCCAACGCCCGGCTCGTGGTGCTCGGCTACCCGCGGCTGTTCGAGACCGGCTACTGCGGCCTGCTGGCCATGAGCACCTACAAGCGGACCATCCTCAACAACGCCGCCGACCTGCTCGCCACGGTGATCGCCGACCGGGCCCGGGCGGCCGGGGCCACCTTCGTCGACGCCCGGCCGTTCTTCGCCGGTCACGGCGTGTGCGCCGCCGACCCGTGGATCAACGACGTGAGCGGGCTCATCGAGGCGTACCACCCGGACGCCGACGGCTACCGGTACGGCTACCTGGCCGCGCTGACCGCCGCCATCGGCTGACCCGACGCGACGGCGGCCGGCGGTCCGGAAGGGACCGCCGGCCGCCGCCGGTGTGCCGGACCGTCCGGCCCGATCAGCGCGCCGTCACCAGCTCGCCGGTCAGCTCCGGCCCGGTGCTCCGCACCGGCGGCCCGGTGTGCCGGCCGCGTGCCGTCCGGCGGCCCGAGGGGACCGACAGGGCGGCCAGCGCGGCGGCGATTGAGATGCCGGTCAGCAGCAGGAAGCCCATGGTGAAGCCGGCCTCCCGGGGCAGCCCGCTCGCCTGCGGGTGGGCGGTGATCACGCTGCTGGCCACCGCGGCGCCGATCGCGCCGCCGATGGTGCGGATGTTGGCGTTCATGCCGGTCGCCACGCCGGTCTGCCGGGCCGGCACGCTGGCCACGATCAGGTTGGCCATCGAGGCGAAGGCCAGCCCGATGCCGAGGCCCACCAGGCCGCCGGCCACGCCGATCTCCCAGCGGGTGTCGTGCGCGACGGTCAGCATGGCCGCGGCGAGCACGTTGAACACGGCGCCCGTGGCCAGTTGCGCCTTGGCGCTGAACCGGGCCGACAGCCGGCCGGCGACGAGGCCGGCCACGAACATGCCGACCAGCATCGGCAGCATGAGCAGCCCGGCCTGCGTGACGCTGGCGCCGAAGCCGTACCCGGCGCTGGCCGGGATCTGCACGAACTGCGGCAGGAAGGCGTACACGGAGAACATCGAGGCGCCGTAGAGCAGGGCGACCAGGTTGGTCGTCCAGACCGCCGGCAGGCGCATCATCCGCATGTCGATGAGCGGGTTCGCCGAGCGGGTCTCGGCCACCAGCCAGCCGGCCAGGAGCACGCCGGCGAGCGCCAGCAGGCCGATCACCCGGCCGGACGTCCAGCCCCAGGCGGCGCCCTTGCTGACCGGCAGCAGCAGTGCCACGAGCCAGCCGGAGAGGAGCAGGGTGGCCGGCCAGCTGATCCGGCCGGGGGTACGCATCGGCGACTCCGGCACGAACCGGTGCGCGGCGAGCGCGGTGAGGCCGACGACGACCATCGGGATCCAGAACAGCCAGCGGTAGCCCAGGGTGGCGACGATCGGCCCGGCCAGCACGACCCCGAGGCCGCCGCCGGCGGCGACGACCGCCGAGATCGCCGCGACGGCCGAGCTCACCCGGGCGGCGGGGAACTCGTCGCGGATGATGCCGAAGGAGAGCGGGAAGACCGCGCCACCGATGCCCTGGACGACCCGGGCGACGATGAGCATGCCGATGTTGGGCGCGACGGCCGCCAGCAGGCAGCCCAGCGCGAGCGCGGCGAGGGAGACGACCAGGGTCCGTTCCTTGCCGACCATGTCGCCGATCCGGCCGAGGACCGGGGTGAAGATCGACGCGGACAGCAGGTACGCGGTCAGCACCCAGGTCACGGTGTTCTGCGAGGTGTGCAGGTCGTGCTGGATGGTGGGCAGCACCGGCGTGATCAGCGACTGGAGCATCGCGAAGAAGCCGGCGCCGGCGGCGAGGACGAGGAAGGTCAACCGGCGCGTGTCGCGCCGGACGGTGTCGATCACGGAAATGGCTCCCGTTCGCATGACGTGGGAAGGGTGTTCCGAGGGCCGCTCGCGCGGGTGTGGCGACGGTGGCGGGCCCACGAGGTGTCTCAGCGGGTTGCGGGCATGGTGGGACCTCCCGGGTCCGATGTCTGGTTCGCCTGGCCACGGCGGGTGGGCTCGGCGGGGGAAGCCGGAGTACGCTATCCGGAGGCAAGGCTCCGGTCAGTTCCGGAGGGGTGCCTCCACTAACGTAGCGGAGGGGTGCCTCCGTTTGCAAGGGGAGAGGGGTGACGCCCGTCATGGCCAGCGCCGACCAGCTGGGCGAGGTCTTCGCCCGGCGACCGAAGCGGGCCGACGCCCGGCGGAACTACGACGCGCTGATCGCCGCCGCCCAGGAGGTGTTCGGCGAGTGCGGCGCCGGCGCGTCCCTGGAGGAGGTCGCCCGTCGGGCCGGGGTGGGCATCGGCACGCTCTACCGGAACTTCCCGAAGCGGCGAGACCTGTTCGAGGCGGTCTACGTCGAGGAGGTGCGCGCGCTCAGCGCGTCCGCCGCCGACCTGGCGGACCGCCCGCCGTGGGACGCCCTGGTCGCCTGGCTGCACCGGTTCGTCGCCTACGTCGGCACCAAACGGGCCCTCGCCGAGGAGCTGGTGCACGACTCCGAGGTCTTCCGCAGCTGCCGCACCGAGATCTACGCCGCCGGCGAGCCGCTGCTGCGCCGCGCCCAGGAGGCCGGGGCGGCCCGCCCGGACGCCACCTTCGACGACGTGGTGCGGCTGGTCAGCGGGATCATGGCGTACCAGTTCTTCGAGCCGGCCCAGCGCGACCGGGTGCTGGCCATCGCCCTGGACGGCCTGCGCCACCCCGCCACGTCCCGCTGACGGTCCACGAGGGACGGCAGGAGTTCCCCGGCGTTGCGCCGGGTGTCGACGATGGTGCGACACCCTCCGTGATGCGGACGTGACGATGCGCGAACCGGCGAGGCGGCGGCGACCCGCCCGGGAGAAGTTTCCGACGGGCGGCCTGATCCGGTTCGCCCCGGACTCCGGCGAGCCGGTCGCCAAGCGGCTGGCGCTGCTCACCGTGGCCCGGGTGCCCGACGCCGCGGCCCCGCCGGTCGAGGTGTACGCCTGCGGGGTGGCCGACGGCGGCCCCGACCCGGGCTGCCGTCCGCGCTGACGGCGTGACGGCCGGCGACCCCCGTGGCGCCGCCGGCCGTCACCGTCGACTCAGGACGCGTCGACGTCCGCGTTGCTCGGCCGGCCCCACGGGCCGGTGATGGCGAAGACGTAGCCCGGCGACTGGATGTTGGCGAAGAGGATCTTCCCGTCCGCGCTGAACGTCGGGCCGGTGAACTCGCTGTCGTTGAGCTCGTTGCGGGCCAGCGGGTACGCCTTGCCCTGCTCGGTCACGCCGACCAGGTGCGACACGCCCTCGCCGTCCTCGGCCAGGATCACCCCGCCGTACGGGGAGACGGTGATGTTGTCCGGCCCGTCGAAGTTGCCGTTGTCGGCGTCCGGGTCGGTGTTCACGCCGAAGATGGTCTTCAGCGTCACCGTCTCGGTGCGCGGGTCGTAGAACCAGACCTGGCCGTCGTGCTCGTTGACGCTGCCGTCGTCGTGCCGGGCGAAGCTGGCCACGAAGTACGCGCCGCCGTCGGCCCACCAGGCGCCCTCCAGCTTGCGGCTGCGGGTCACCTCGTCGTCGGTGAACTGCTTGCGGACGGAGACCGTCTTGGCGTCGCGGTCCGGCACGTCCACCCACTGCACCTTGTAGCGGGTGCCCGGCGTGGTCGCCTCGGACAGGTCGGCCACGTGCTGGCTGCCCCGGAAGCAGCTCATCGCCTGGAGGCTGCCGGCGGTGTCCCCGTCCGGCCGCTGGGCGAGCGCGCGCAGGGCGCCCTTGCCGGCCCGGAAGCCGGCCGGCGGGGTCCAGCGGAAGTAGAGGCCGTTGGGGCCGCCCGCGTCCTCGGTCAGGTAGATGGCGTGGGTGTACGGGTCCACCGCCACCGCCTCGTGCGCGTAGCGGCCGAGGAACTTCAGCGCCACCGGGTTCTGGTTGGCGGCCCGGTCGTGCGGGTCCACCTCGAACACGTACCCGTGGTTCTTCAGGTACTGCCCGCCGGCCTTCTGCTCGGTCTCCTCGCAGGTCAGCCAGGTGCCCCACGGGGTGATGCCACCGGCGCAGTTGTTGTGCGTGCCGGCCACGCTGACGTACTCGCGCAGCCGCCGGCCCTGCCCGTCCACCTCGATGGTGGTGGTGCCGCCCCGGGCGCCCGGGTCGTAGGTCAGGCCGGCCAGCGCCGGCACCGGGAACGGCTCGCTGCCGCCGATCTCGTGGTTGTTCACCAGCACCGACCCGTTCGGGGAGCGGAAGCAGCCGGTGCCGTCCGCGTCGCTCGGGGTGGCCTGGCCGGACTCCAGCAGGGTCACGCCCGCCTGGGCCACGATGGTGTAGGAGAAGCCCGGAGGCAGGGCCAGCAGGCCGGCCGGGTCGGGCACGAGGTCGCCGTAGCCGACCGCCGTGCGGGTCGCGGCCCGGGCCGCCGCCGGGCCGGCGATGGCGTCCAGGCTGCCGGCCACCACGATGCCGAGACCGGCGGCCGCGCCGCCGTGCAGCACGGCCCGCCGGGAGATGGGGGAGGAGGTCA
Source organism: Micromonospora sp. NPDC004551 (assembly GCF_040609975.1). Lineage (NCBI taxonomy): Bacteria > Bacillati > Actinomycetota > Actinomycetes > Micromonosporales > Micromonosporaceae > Micromonospora > Micromonospora sp. NPDC004551. Next base: position 230,464 of record NZ_JBEXLM010000002.1, read on the forward strand.
CGTCGTCGCCTTCCTGTTCAGAGCGTTGCTCAGGGCACAGGCAAATGCGGCCGGGGGAACGGCGTCCGGCGGGAACGACCACCGGCGGGTGAACAGTGGGCCAACGTCGGGTGCGGGCCGCGTACTGTGCCCGGCCGCCGCGCGTCCGTTAGGGTTCCCTTCGATCGGTACGGCGGCGTCGGAGGGCGGACGGTGGGCAGGCTCGCGACGGCGTACCGGCAGGCGGTCGCCCTGCACCGGCAGGCCCTGCGTCACTGGGAATCCGCCCGGCGGGCGCTGGCAGCCGCCGGCCCGGCGCCGGTGGGCAGCCCCGAGCTGGTCGCCCGGCTGGCCCGGCTCGGGGGTGAGCTGGCCGGTCCCGTGCCCGGCACCGCCCGCGCCGCCACCCACCCCGTTCCGGTACGCCTCGGCGAGGCGACCACCGTGGACGGCGGCTTCCCGGTGCTGGTGCCGCTGGGCGCGGGCGCCCACCTCGCGATCGACACCGACGCCCGGGATCCCCGGGTCGGTGAGCTGCTGCGGGCCGTCGTGGTGCGGCTGCTCGCCGCGGCGCCGGCCGGCACGGTCCGGGTGGCCGGCATCGACCCGGCCGCGTTCGGCGCCGCCTTCCTGCCGCTGCGCCCCCTGCTCGACGCGGGTGTGCTCGGCCCGGCCGCCACCACCGTCGCGGAGACGACCGCCCTGCTCGACGCGGCGGAACGGCACGCCCGCACCGCCCTGGCGGCCGCGCCCGAGGATCGGGAGCTGCTGCTGGTGGTCGCCGCGTCCGCCCCGCCGCCGCGCGAGCTGGCCCGGCTCGCGGCGCTCACCCACGCCGGCCCCGCCGCGGCGGTCTGCGTGCTGCTGGCCGGTCACCCGCCGGCCGGACCGGGCGAGGCGCCGCCGCTCGGCGCCACCACCCACCTCCGGCTCAACGAGCGGTACGCCCTGGTCGGCGACCCGCCCGGCCGCCCGTTCAGCGCCGACGGCAGCGGCCTGGCCGCGCCCGTGCTGCTCGACGGCGATCCGTCCCACGCCACCGTGACCGGGCTGGCCCGGCGGCTCGCCGAGGCCGTCCGGCAAGCCACCACGGTCACCTTCGCCGACCTGCTGCCCGCCCGGCGCTGGGCCGAGTCCTCCGCCACCGGGCTGCGTACCGTGCTCGGCCGGGCCCGGGAACCGGTCACCGTGGCGTTCGACGACGCCACCCCGCACTGGCTGGTCGGCGGGCGTACCGGCGCCGGCAAGACGGTGTTCCTGCTCGACGTGCTCTACGGGCTGGCCGCCCGCTACTCGCCGGCCGAACTCCAGCTCTTCCTGCTCGACTTCAAGGAGGGGGTCAGCTTCACGGAGTTCGTGCCCACCGAGCGGGACCCGTCGTGGCTGCCGCACGCCCGGGCCGTGGGGATCGAGTCCGACCGCGAGTACGGCGTGGCCGTGCTGCGCGAGTTGCGCGCCGAGCTGACCCGCCGGGCCGACCTGCTCAAGCGGCACGGCGTCAGCAAGCTCGCCGACCTGCCCCCGAACGCCCGGCCGCCCCGGACCCTCACCGTGGTCGACGAGTTCCACGTGCTGTTCGCCGGCAACGACCCGCTCGCGCGGCAGGCCGTCGACCTCATCGAGGAGCTGGCCCGCAAGGGCCGCTCGTACGGCCTGCACCTGGTGCTGGCCAGCCAGAGCACCACCGGCATCGAGGCCCTCTACGGCCGGGCCGAGGCGATCTTCGGCCAGTTCCCGCTCCGGGTCGCGCTGCCCGGTGGCGGCGGCGTCCTCGACCCGCTGAACGACGCCGCGAAAGGGCTGACCCTCGGCGCCGCCGTCGTCAACACCGCCGGGGGAACGGCCGGCGCGGACACCGAGGTCCGCTTCCCCGACGCGCACGCCGCCGCCGCCGATGTGGCCACCCTGCGCCACGAGCTGTTCGCCGCCCGGCCCGCAGACGCCCGCCCACCCGCGGTCTTCCGCGGCTACGAGACCCCCCGGCTCACCGACGACCCCACCTGGGCCGCCCTGCCCCCCGGCGCCGAACCGCCGCTCGCCCTCGTCGGCCGCGTCGTCGACGTGGCCGGCAGCCCCGCCGGGTTCCGCCTCGACGCCAGCCCCGGCCGGCACCTGGCCGTGATCGGCACCGCCGCGACCGGCGTGGACGTGCTCCGGTCGGCCGCCCTGAGCCTGGCCCGGCAGCACGCCCCCGGCACGGCCCGCTTTCTGCTCGCGCCCCTGGCGCCGGGCACCACCGACAGCGCCGACGACCTGGCCATGACCCTGGCCGCCGCCGGCCACCCGGTCCGCCGCCTCGACGCGGCGGCCCTCCGCACCCACCTCGCTGAACTGTCCACCACCCCTGCCGCGCCCGCCGCCCCCGCTGGTCCCGCTGTGCCCGCCGCCCCCGCTGGTCCCGCTGTGCCCGCCGCCCCTGCCGTCCCTGTCGGCTCTGCTGTGCCCGCCGGCCCCGCCGTGCCCGCAACCCCCGCCGGTCGAGCCGCCGAGCACCGGGCCGGACCGGCCGGGCCGGGCACGGCGGTCGCGCGGACCTATCTGGTCGTGTTCGGGATGGACGCCGCCGCCGGCACGCTCGCCGCGACCGACCCGGGGACGTTCCGCTCCGGGCACGACGACCTGCGGGCGGTGCTGCGCCAGGGCCCCGCGCACGGGGTGCACCTGCTCGGCTGGTGGCGCGGGCTGCGCCGGCTCGCCGAGGACCTCGGCGGCAGCCAGAACCGTGACGACGTGGCCTGCCTCGTGGCGCTGAACGTGCCCGCCGCCGACCTCGGGCTGCACCTGGGCGTGCACGATCTCGGCTACGCCCCGCGCGACGGCCGGGCGCTGCTGGTCGACCGGCACGAGCACCGCGCCGCCCTGGTCGTGCCCTTCGCCGCCGACGGGGACGAGTCGTGACCGGGTTCGACGAGTACGCGGCCCTGCTCCGGGAGCTGTCCACCCGGCAGCGGGGCGGCGAGCGGGCGGTCGCGGCCGAGGCGGAACGCCGGCGTGCCCTCCAGTCCACCGTGGACCAGCTCGGCCGGCGCCTCGCCGCCCAGGGGCAGCGCATCGACCAGCTCGGCCAGGCCATCAATCTGCCGATGCGCTCGGTCCCGGCCGAGAGCCCGGACGGATCGGCGGTCCCGGTCGGCGCCCCGCCGCCGGCGGAACCGGCACCGCCCTCCAGCGGTGCGCAGGCATCCGGAACCGGGGGCGGGGTGACCGGCGGCGCAGCCGCCGCGCCGGGGCGGCCGGGGGTCGGGGCGTATCCCGAGGGGATGCTGCCGGGCCCGCGGGCGGGTGACCCGGCGACGGAGCTGGCCGCGGCCGCGCAGCTGGCCGACCAGGCCGACCGGCACGGGGAGCAGGCCGAGGCCCTGGCGCGGCGGCCCGTGCTGCTGCCCACCTGGTCGGCGCCGGCCCGGGCGGTCGCCGTCTACGCGGCCTGCGCGCTGGCCGGCTCCCTGCTCATGCTGGTGGCGCTGATCGGCTCGCCGCTGCCGGCGACCGGGCTGGACCTGGTGGCGGCCGTCTCGTGCGCCGGTGTCCCGCTGATGTCCTTCCTGGCCGGGCACCTGGTGCTCGGGCGCTGGGGCCGCCCGGTGCTCGGGGGCGAGACCCCGCTGGGGCGGTACGTGCCGCTCGGCTTCGTGATCTGCGCGCTGGTCGCCCCGTCGCTGTTCTGCCTCTACCTGGTGGTGTTCCGGCTGCTGAGCTGACCGGATGTCGTCGGCGTCGTCCAGATCCCGCCGCTTCGGTGAGTGGAACGCCATGGATGTCATCCGGGCCGTTCCACCGAGCACCGGCCGATCTTCGGCGTCGTCCATGGTGGCCCGTGCGGGTGGGGGAGGGCCGGGCGCTCTGCGCGGTGGGAGACTGTCAGGGATGGGTGCAGGGCGTGCCCGGTCTCGGCGTCTTCGTGGCGGAGCGCCGGGTGCCGGCCGATCCGGGCGACGTGGGGAGGGCGCGTGAGCGCAGCGGACATCATCGCGAGGCTGGCGGCGGCGGCACAGAAGCTGGACGAGGCGAAGGCCCGGACGGCCGCCGCGGCCCAGGACGCCGCCGAGGCCCGGGCGCTCGTGTCCGGCGCGCTGGAGGGCGTGGCGGCCGGACCGTTGCTCAACATGATCGACGCCTACCGGCAGGCGCTCACCCAGGCCGCGCAGGGCGGCGAGCCGGCCCGGCAGCACGTGCAGGAGACGATCGCCAAGGTCCAGGCGCTGGGGAGCTGAGCGCTCGACGGCGATGGTCATCAGGTGTCGGTGAGGACGAGCCACTCGTCGTCGCGCCGGCCCACCGTGGTGTCGGGCGGCCAGACGTGCGTCACCGACGTTGACGCGCGGGCCTGGTCGACCAGCGGCCGGCGGGCCAGAGCCGCGCCCTCGAAGCTGGCGGGGCCGCGGAACACGGCCCGGCCGAAGTTGGCCGCCCCCTCGAAGCGGGCCCCCTCGAACCACGCCTCCGCACCGAACTCGGTCCAGCGGAACAGCGCCATGTCGGCGAACCGCGCCCGGCGGAAGCCCGCGTACGCCGCGAAGGTGGCGTGCTCGACGGACAGCCCACCCAGGAACACGGCCTCCCGGAAGGTGGCGCTGCCGCCGAACGTGGCCCGGTCGAAGCTGCTCGGCTGCCGCAGCGTGGCGCCGCGGAAGGAGACCTGCCCGAAACTCGCCCCGCGGCAGGACAGCGCGCCGCCGAGGTCCGCCCGGTCGAAGCTCACCCGGCCCGTGAACCGGGCACCGTCCAGCACGAGTTCCGCGTCGCCCGTGAGGTCGTCGAACACGGCGTCGGCGAACTCCGCGCCCAACCGCAGCCGGCCCTGCACCACGGCCCCGGCGAAGCTGGTCGTGCCGGCGCAGATTGCGCCCGTGAGGTCCAGGTCCACCAGGGTGCAGCCGGCGGCGTCGAAGTCGTCCAGCCGGGCGCCGGTGAGGTCCAGCGCGATGCCCGGCCACCAGCCGTCCCGGTCGGCGCGGAGGTGCCGGGTGAGCAGCCGCTGCGCCGTGCGGCGCACCTCGGTCTCGCGCGGGTCGCCGGGCGCCGGCATCCGGAGGTACGCGCAGAGCACCGCCACGGTCGTCGGCCGCTGCCCCGGGTTGTCCTGACCGAGGCGTTCCAGGGCGTGCAGGCCGCCGAGGCGTACCGCGGGATTGTCGCTGCCGACCAGCTCGATGGCGCGGACGTACAGCTCGGTGAGCCGCCGCTCGGCGGCGTCGTGCTCGGCGGCCGCGGCCTGCCGCTCCTGGTGCCGCTGACCGGCGTCGGCGACCGCCTCCGCGTGCGCCTGCACGCGGTCGCGGTGCGCCTGGTCACGGGCCGCGACGGCCTCCTGGTGGCGCTGCCCGCGCTCGCTGATCCACTGCCGACGGGCGGCGAACAGCAGCGCCAGCCCGCCGCCGGTGCCGGCGACCACGGTGAGACCGGTGCGGATGGCGTCGACGCGCAGCGTGGCCCGGGTGTCGGGCTGGGCGGCCCGGTCGGCCTCGGCGAGCAGCCAGTCCAGCACCAGCCAGCCGAGCAGGACGGCCAGCAGCAGCCCGAGCAGCGCCAACCACCACGGCATCACGCGGAGCGGCTTCTCCTGCGGCGGCGGGGCGGACACGGCGCACAGCATGCCATCCGTACCGGCGGTCGGAGGACCCGTCCCGGCTGTCCTAATTGCCGATTCGTGCGCCCTGCGGAACAACGGGTTACCAGCGCGTAACTTTCCATTGACGTGTGTGAAATCGGACACGCATCATCGTTTCCACGATCGATCGGACCCCCCACCCGTCCTCCCGGAACACCGGGGCCTCCCACCGGAGGTGCAGTCCATGCTGCTCCGAACGATCCTGGCCGCCACCGCCGCCGTCACCGCCCTGCTCGTCCCGGCCACCGCCGCCCACGCCGAGCCCACCACCGAAACGGCCACCACCACCGCAGCCGCCCAGGCCGCCGCCGGTCTCGCCGCCGCCGCCGACCCGGTCGTCGTGGTCGGCGGCCTGATCGGGATCTCCATCGCGTACGAGCCGATCGCCGCCCGGCTGCGCGCCGACGGCTACCGGGTCTCCATCTACCAGTTGCCGAACCTCGGTTTCGGCGACATCCGCGAGTCCGCCCGGGCCCTGTCGTCCTACGTGGACCAGGTCCGCGCCGCCACCGGGGCGGCCAAGGTGGACCTCGTCACCCACTCCGAGGGCGGCCTGGTCTCCCGCTGGTACGTCAAGTTCCTCGGCGGCGCCGCCAAGGTCGACCACTACGTCAGCCTGGGCAGCCCGCAACAGGGCACCTACGTCGCCAACATCGTCAACTTCGTGGGGCTGGGCAGCTGCGCGGGCATCGTCGCCTGTCAGCAGATGTCCATCGGGTCCAGCTTCCTCGCCGACCTCAACGGCGGCGACGACACCCCGGGCGCGGTTCGCTGGACCACCGTGCGCACCTGGCAGGACGAACTGGTCCGCCCGGTGGACAACGCCTCGCTCGCCGACGGCGCCACCAACGTCCTGGTGCAGGCGTGGTGCCCGCTGCGGATCGTCGGCCACCTGGGCCTGGTCCTCGACGGCACCACGTACACGGTCGTGCGGCAGGCGCTCGCCGACGCCGCGATCCGGCCGAACTGCTTCGCGGTCTGAGGCGGATCCGGGCTCGACGGTCGCCGCGACGGCGGCCGTCGAGCCTCGTTCATTCCCTGGTCCGGCCGAGGACGAGGTCGGCGGCCCGTCAGGCCAGCGCGCGCCGGCGCGTCCCGGTCCCCCCACGGAGAGGCCCGCCTCACGCCGCCTTGGCGAGGGCCTCGAACTCGTCGTCGGTGAGCCGCACCTCGGCCGCGGCGATGTTCTCCTCCAGGTGCGCCACGGAGGACGTACCCGGGATGGGGAGCATGACCGGCGACCGGCGCAACAGCCAGGCGAGGGCGAGCTGCGCGGGCGTGGCGCCGTGGTCGGTGGAGATCGCGTCCAGCGGGCCGCCGGGCCGGGCCAGGTTGCCGGTGGCGATCGGGAACCAGGGGATGAACGCCAGGTCGTTGCGCTCGCAGTGCTCCAGCACGTCCTCGGCGCTGCGGTCGGCCAGGTTGTAGAGGTTCTGCACCGAGACGATCGGGGTGATCCGCCGGGCCGCCTCGATCTGCTCGACGGTCACCTCGGAGAGCCCGATGTGCCGCACCTTCCCCTCCTGCTGGAGCAGCGCCAGCTCGCCGAGCTGGTCCTCCAGCGGGACCTTCTCGTCGATCCGGTGCAGCTGGTAGAGCGGGATGCAGTCCAGGCCCAGGTGGCGCAGGCTCAGCTCGCACTGCTGGCGCAGATACTCGGGGCGGCCCACCGGCCGCCAGTCGCCGGGGCCGGAGCGGGTCAGCCCGGCCTTGGTCGCGATGACCAGATCCTCGGCGTACGGGTGCAGCGCCTCCCGGATCAGCAGCTCGCTGACGAAGGGGCCGTAGGAGTCCGCGGTGTCGATGAAGGTGACGCCCAGCTCGTACGCCCGGCGCAGCACCCGGACCGCCTCGGCGGGGTCCTTCGGGTCTCCCCAGACCCCGGGGCCGGTGATCTGCATGGCCCCGTAGCCGAGCCGGTCGACCTGGAGGTCCCCGCCGATCCGGTAGGTGCCCGATGCCTTCGCGGGCCCGGTGCTGGTCGCCATGGCGGTCCTCCTGTGCGTCGTCGTCGGCGGCGGCGGTCACCACCCCGACCGGAAGTCTTTCCCGCGAATCGCCGCCACCAACGTGCCGGGGCGGGTGTTTCCGCCAGTTTGCGGTGAGCGACCCCGGGGCGGCGGCCGCCGTGCGACGCTGGGCGGGACGGTGGTCTGGAGGTGCGCATGGCCGCGACGCCACGGCTCGACTTCGCGCTCGACACGTACGAGTGCATCGTGCTCTACCCCGGACCGTCGGGCCGGGCGCTGCCGGACGAGACCGTGCAGCGGCTCCAGGCCGAGCACCTGCGGCACATCCAGGCGCTGCAACGGCGTGGCATCGTCCTGGTCGACGGCTCCGTGGACGGCCCGGCCCGCGAGCCGGACCCGCCGATCGGCTTCGGCCTGGCCCGCACCGGCTCCGTCGACGACGTCCGCAGCGTGATGGAGGCCGACCCGGCGGTGCAGGCCGGGCTCTACCGCGTCGAGGTGCTCACCTTCCTCTGCCCGGCCGGCTCGCTGGAGTTCCCGCTCGCCAAGACGCAGAGCTGACCGATCGCCCCACGCGTCACCACGGCCGCGGTCGCCGGTCGATCTCTCCGGGGAGCACCCCCGTCGAGGGATGAACGCGAGCGGTACGATTTCCGCCGCGCGGTCGCCGATGCCCGCCACACACGACGTCCCGGTGCGGTGTCACGCCGCCCCGCCGGCGCGGGTTGCGCGCGTCGTTGGACAACTGTTCCGCAGTCCGAAAGGGGTCGGCCGGCAGGTCGACCCGGAGGAGAGACTAGCCTGATGGGCGTGACACGCCGCGCGAAGATCGTCTGCACTCTCGGCCCCGCCACCTCGTCCCCGGAGCGCATCCGGGGCCTTGTCGAGGCGGGCATGAACGTGGCGAGGCTGAACTTCAGCCACGGCAGTCACAGTGACCACGAAACGGTCTACCGGCTGGTCCGGGAGGCCGCCGAGGCGGCCGGGCAGCCCGTCGCGGTGCTCGCCGACCTCCAGGGCCCCAAGATCCGCCTCGGCAAGTTCGCGGACGGCCCGCACGAGTGGCGCACCGGCGACTCGGTGGTCATCACGGGCGACGAGATCCTCGGCACCAAGGAGCGGGTCTCCTGCACCTACCGCAAGCTGCCGCAGGAGGTGAAGCCGGGCGACCGGCTGCTGATCGACGACGGCCGGGTCGCCGTCGAGGTCAGCGACGTCACCGGCAACGACATCCGCGTGCTGGTCACCGAGGGCGGCCCGGTCTCCAACAACAAGGGCGTCTCGCTGCCGAACGTGGCGGTCAGCGTCCCGGCCCTGTCGGAGAAGGACGCCGACGACCTGCGCTTCGCGCTCGGCCTGGGCGTCGACCTGATCGCGCTCTCCTTCGTCCGCTCGCCCGAGGACATCAAGCTCGTCCACTCGATCATGGCCGAGGAGGGCGTCCACCGCCCGGTGCTGGCCAAGGTCGAGAAGCCCGAGGCGGTCGACCACCTGGAGGCGATCGTGCTCGCCTTCGACGGCGTCATGGTGGCCCGGGGCGACCTCGGCGTCGAGCTGCCGCTGGACCAGGTGCCGCTGGTGCAGAAGCGCGCCGTGCAGCTCTGCCGCGAGAACGCCAAGCCGGTCATCGTGGCCACCCAGATGCTCGACTCCATGATCGAGAACTCGCGCCCCACCCGCGCCGAGGCCTCGGACGTGGCCAACGCGGTGCTCGACGGCGCGGACGCCGTGATGCTCTCCGGCGAGACCAGCGTCGGCAAGTACCCGGTGCTCACCGTCAGCACCATGGCGAAGATCGTCACCACCACCGAGGCCGGCTCGATCGGCGTGCCGCGGCTGCAGCACGACCCGCGTACCCACGGTGGCGCGCTCACCGTCGCCGCCTCCTCGATCGCCCGGGCCATCGGCGCCAAGGCCATGGTCGCCTTCTCGCAGACCGGCGACACCGTCAAGCGGCTCGCCCGGCTGCACTGCGACCTGCCGCTGCTGGCCTTCACCCCGGTGCCCGAGGTGCGCAACCAGCTCGCCCTCTCCTGGGGCGTGGAGACGTTCCTCATGCCGTTCGTCGAGCACACCGACGACATGTTCCGCCAGGTCGACCAGGCGCTGCTCGGCCTCAACCGGGCCAACCCCGGCGACTACGTGGTGATCGTGGCGGGCAGCCCGCCCGGCACCCCCGGCTCCACCAACACGCTGCGGGTGCACCAGCTCGGCTCGCTCGTCGACGCGGCCTCGGCCCGGGCACTTCAGTGAGCGCGAGGAGTGAGCCGGGCCTGCGAGCCCCGCAGTCGCGAGCCGGGGTGACTCAGTGAGCGATAGTCCGGTGGCGACCGGGCAGGCCGCGGTCGACCAGCTCCTGGAGGTGCTGGACCTCGACCAGACCGGCGCCATGGCCTTCCGGGGGATCAGCCCGCCGGTGGGCCCGCAGCGGGTCTACGGCGGCCAGGTCGCCGGCCAGGCCCTGGTCGCCGCCGGACGCACGGTCGACCCGGAGCGCTTCGTGCACTCCCTGCACGGCTACTTCGTCCGCCCCGGCGATCCCGCCGAGCCGATCGAGTACCAGGTCGAGAACGTCCGGGACGGCCGCTCCTTCTCGGTACGCCGCTCCGTGGCGCTCCAGCACGACAAGCCGATCTTCTTCATGTCGGCCTCGTTCCAGCGCCAGGAGGAGGGGCTGGACCACCACGCGCCGGTCCCGCCCGACGTGCCGGCCCCGGACGAGGTCCCGACCATGACCGACCGGCTGTCCCGCTATCCCGAACGGCTCGGCATCTGGGGCCAGATCCCCCGCCCGATCGACGTCCGCTACGTCGGCGAACCCGGCTGGGTACGTCCCGGCGACCGCCCCGCCGAGCCCCACCAGCGGGTCTGGATGCGCCTCGACGGCAAGCTTCCCGACGACCCGCTGCTGCACGCCTGCGCCCTCACCTACGCCTCCGACCTGACCCTGCTCGACTCGGTGCTGTCGGTGCACGGCGAGGTGTGGGGGCCCGGGGGAGTGGTGGGCGCGAGCCTCGACCACGCGCTGTGGTTCCACCGGTCGTTCCGGGCCGACGAGTGGTTCCTCTACGACTGCTGGAGCCCGTCCGCGTCCGGCGCCCGCGGCCTGGCCACCGGCCGCATGTTCACCACCGACGGCCGGCACATCGCCAGCGCCGTGCAGGAGGGGCTGCTGCGCCGGGTCGGCGCCTGACCGACAACCGTGACCGTTCGGCCGAGGGTCGGGAGACCGGGCGGCTGACCAGGCGACTAACCTTGCCGGCATGCGCCTCTCCGCTCGGGTCGACTACGCCCTCCGCGCGACCGCCGAGCTGGCCGCCGTCGCCGGCGGCGCGGCCGCCGGGCGGAGCCGGCCGGTGACCGCCGAGCAGATCGCCCGGGCCCAGGACATCCCGCCGAAGTTCCTGGAGAGCATCCTGCTCCAGCTGCGCCGGGGTGGCATCGTGCACGCCCAGCGCGGCCCCGAGGGCGGCTACTGGCTGGCCCGGCCCGCGACCGAGATCTCGCTCGCCGAGGTGATCCGGGTGATCGACGGCCCGCTGGCGCACGTCCGCGGCCAGCGCCCGGAGCAGCTCGGCTACCAGGGCGCGGCGCGCGCCCTCCAGGACGTGTGGATCGCCCTGCGGGCCAGCGAGCGGGAGATCCTCGAACTGGTCACCGTCGCCGACGTGGCCAGCGGCAGCCTGCCCAGCCGGGTCAACGACCTCGCCGCCGACCCCCGCGCCTGGAGCTGACGCCCCCGCGGCGTCCCGGCGCCGCCGTCCCGCGCACCCGCCGCGCCGTCCCGCGCACCCGCCGCGCCGTCCCGCGCACCCGCCGCGCCGTCCGGCGCGGCTGATCAACCGGATGGAGGACTTGACCGGAGCGCCGCCGTGCCGCATTGTCGACCAAGTCGATAGGAGATGCCGAAAAGTCAGGGGGCGCTCGTGCGCAAGCTGCTGGTCCTCGCCCTCGTCGGGCTCGCCGCGCAACTGGTCGACGGCGCGCTCGGCATGGCGTACGGGCTGACGTCCTCGACCCTGCTGCTGTTCGCCGGGGTGGCGCCGGCCGCCGCCTCCGCCTCGGTGCACCTGGCCGAGATCGGCACCACGCTCGCGGCCGGGGTGTCGCACTGGCGGTTCGGCAACGTCGACTGGCGCGTGGTCGGCCGGATCGCGCTGCCCGGCGCGATCGGCTCGTTCGCCGGCGCCACCTTCCTCAGCTCCATCAGCACCGAGTCCGCCGCGCCGTGGATGGCGGCCATCCTGTTCAGCCTCGGCGCCTACCTGCTGATCCGCTTCTCCCGGCCGCTGCGCGCCAACCGGGCCGGCGGCCGGCTGCGCAGCCGCTTCCTGGCCCCGCTGGGCCTCTTCGCCGGCTTCGTCGACGCCACCGGCGGGGGCGGCTGGGGTCCCGTCGCCACGCCGGCGCTGCTGGTCTCCGGCCGGATGGAGCCCCGCAAGGTGATCGGCTCGGTCGACACCTCCGAGTTCCTGGTGGCCGGCGCGGCCAGCATCGGCTTCCTCATCGGCCTCGGCTCCGACGGCTTCCTGCTGCCCACCGTGGCCGCGCTGCTGGTCGGTGGCCTCATCGCCGCCCCGATCGCCGCCTGGCTGGTCCGCATCGTCCCCGCGCAACTGCTCGGCGCCGTCATCGGCGGGGTCATCGTGCTGACCAACACCCGCACCCTGCTGCGCGCCGGCGAGCTGGGCGGCCCGGTCCCCGCCCTGGTCTACACGGTGCTCGGCGCCGGCTGGCTGGTCGCCCTGGCGCTGGCCGCCCGGGCGCTGCGCCGCACCCGCCGGGCCCGCGCCACCGCCGAGGCCGCCCTCGCCGCCGGACCCGTCACCCCGGCCGAGGCCACCGACGCCGCCGAGCCGGTCCACGCCGCCGAGGCCACCACCACCGCGCCGGAGGAAACCCGCAAGCTCGCCGCCGCCGTCGAGGGCTGACCCGCTCGGAGGTACGCACCGCGCCCGCCCCGCCCCGCGATCTTGGACGTCGTGCCCGCCCGCCGAGGCTTCCGTCCCTTCTGCCCGGGCGGCAACTGCAGGATCGCGGGGGGCGGGCGCGGTGTGGTTGTGCGGTGGAAAGCGTTGTCCTACCCTGACGGGGCGCGGAGCCAGTCACCGACGTCGATTTCGTCACGTCAGCGCGGCGTACCCCTTCCGCCGGTCCGGGCAGGCCGGCGCGGCCGTCGCGTGCCTGACCTCCGCGAAAGGCCCTTCCCGTGCATCTCCCCACCCCGCGCCGCCGCACCGCGCTGCTCGCCGCGGCCTCGGCGGCCACCCTCCTGGCCGGCGCCCTCACCACGGTGACCGCCGCCGCGGCGGCCACCGGCTGCCGGGCCGACTACCGGATCACCAACCAGTGGGGCGGCGGCTTCGGTGCCGACGTCACCGTCACGAACCTCGGCGACCCCGTGAACGGCTGGACCCTCACCTGGGCCTTCGCCGCCGGCCAGCAGGTCACCCAGAGCTGGAACGCCACGGTCACCCAGTCCGGCGCCCAGGTCACCGCCCGCGACGCCGGTTACAACGCCGCCCTCGGCACCGGCGGCACCGCGACCTTCGGCTTCAACGGCTCCTGGAACGACGCCGGCAACCCCACCCCGTCCGCCTTCGCGCTCAACGGCGTCACCTGCACCGGCACGACCAGCCCGACCAGCGCGCCGCCACCCACCTCAGCGAGCCCGACGCCCACCCCGACCCCCACGCCCACCACCCCGCCGGCCGGCGCCAAGCAGATGGAGAAGCTCGACCGGGGGCTGGTCAGCGTCCGCTCCGGCAGCGGGAACCTCGTGTCGTGGCGGCTGCTCGGCACCGAGACCCCCGGCGTGTCGTTCAACCTCTACCGGGGCGGCACCCGGGTGAACAGCACCCCGATCACCGGCGCCACCAACTGGCTCGACAGCGGCGCCGCCGCCGGATCGGCGTACACGGTGCGGGCCGTGGTGAACGGCGCCGAGCAGGCGGCCTCCGCCCCGGCGCTCCAGTTCCCGAACGGCTACCTGGACGTGCCGATCCAGGCCCCGCCCGGCGGCACCACCCCGACCGGGGAGGCCTACACCTACTCCGCCAACGACGCGAGCGTCGGCGACCTCGACGGCGACGGCCGCTACGAGTTCGTGCTCAAGTGGGACCCGTCCAACAGCAAGGACAACTCCCAGTCCGGCTACACCGGCAACGTCTACCTCGACGCCTACACCCTCACCGGCACACGGCTGTGGCGCGTCGACCTGGGCCGCAACATCCGTGCCGGCGCCCACTACACCCAGTTCCAGGTGTACGACTACGACGGCGACGGCGACGCCGAGGTGGCCGCCAAGACCGCCGACGGCACCCGCTCCGGCACCGGCCAGGTGATCGGCTCGGCGTCGGCCGACCACCGCAACTCCAGCGGCTACGTGCTCGCCGGACCCGAGTACCTGACCATGTTCGACGGCCGCACCGGCGCCGCCCTGTCCACCGTCGACTACGACCCGCCGCGCGGCACCGTCTCCTCCTGGGGCGACTCCTACGGCAACCGGGTCGACCGGTTCCTCGCCGCCACCGCCTACCTCGACGGGCAGCGCCCCTCACTGATCATGGCCCGCGGCTACTACACCCGCGCGGTCGTCGCCGCCTGGGACTTCCGCGACGGCACGCTGCGCAAGCGGTGGACCTTCGACTCCAACGCCAGCGGCAACGGCGCCGCCGCCGGCCAGGGCAACCACAACCTCTCGGTGGCCGACGTGGACGGCGACGGCCGCCAGGAGATCGTGTACGGCGCCGCCGCCATCGACGACGACGGCCGGCTGCTCTGGTCCACCGGCACCGGGCACGGCGACGCCCTGCACGTCGGCGACCTCGACCCGGCCCGCGCCGGTCTGGAGGTCTTCAAAGTCGACGAGGACGGCAGCAAACCCAGCTCCTGGCTGGCCGACGCGCGCACCGGCCAACTGCTCTGGCAGACCGCACCGAACGGCGACAACGGCCGCGGCGTCTCCGACGACGTCTGGGCCGGCAGCCCCGGCGCCGAGTCCTGGTCCTCCGCCGTCGACGGCCTGCTCAACACGAAGGGGCAGAACGTCGGCCGGAAGCCGTCCTCGGCGAACTTCCTCGCCTGGTGGGACGGCGACCCGGTACGCGAACTCCTCGACGGCACCCGGATCGACAAGTACGGCACCGGCGGCGACACCCGGCTGCTCACCGCCAGCGGCGTCGCGTCGAACAACGGCACCAAGGCCACCCCGGCGCTCTCCGGCGACATCCTCGGCGACTGGCGGGAGGAGGTCGTCTGGCGGACCGCCGACAGCACGGCACTGCGCGTCTACAGCACGCCCACAGCGACCACCCTGCGCCTGCCGACCCTGGCACACGACCCGCAGTATCGCGTCGCCCTCGCCTGGCAGAACACCGCCTACAACCAGCCGCCCCACCCGGGCTTCCACCTCGGCGACGGCATGAGCACCCCGCCCGCACCGAACATCTACCTGCGCTGAACAGGCAGGCACCGGGCCGCCGGCCGCGGAACCCGCTCCGCCGGCGACCCGGTGCACCACACCGCAGCATCCCCGACCCGTCCCGACCGGGAATGCCGTACCACCACCGGTAATGAAGTTAGGCGGGTTGCGCGACGGTGGGGTGACGTGGCTATGAAGAGCGTGTTTCAGCCCTTCCGGCGCAGGCCACCGGCCACCTTCTCGGCGATCAGCTCGAACGAGCGCACCCGGTCGGCCACGTCGTAGACCATCGTGGTCAGCATCAGCTCGTCCGCGCCGGTGCGCTCCAGCAGCGCGCCGAGCTGCCGGGCCACCGTCTCCGGCGACCCGGTCGCCTGACCGTCCCGGCGCTGCGCCACGAACTCCCGCTCGAACTCCGAGTACGGGTAGGCCGCCGCCTCCTCCGGGCTGACCAGCGGCTCCGGCCGCCCCGACCGCAGCTTCAGGAACGACAACCCGGCCGGACCGGCCAGCCACTCCGCCCGCTCGTCGGTCTCGGCACAGACCGCGTTGACCGCCACCATCGCGTACGGCTCATCGAGCCACTGCGACGGCCGGAAGTTCTGCCGGTAGAGCTGGAGCGCCGGGATCGTGTTCTGCGCGCTGAAGTGGTGCGCGAAGGAGAACGGCAGCCCCAGCAGCCCGGCCAGCTGGGCGCTGAACCCGCTCGACCCGAGCAGCCACACGGCCGGCGACTGCCCCCGGCCCGGCGTCGCGGTGATCGGGCCCGGCTCGGCGCCGCTGAAGTAATTCATGAGGTCGGCCAGCTCGCGCGGGAAGTGCTCCGCCGACAACCCCTCCATGGTCCGCCGCAGCGCCAGCGCGGTCACCTGGTCAGTGCCCGGCGCGCGGCCGATGCCCAGGTCGATCCGGCCCGGGTGCAGCGCCTCGAGGGTGCCGAACTGCTCCGCCACCACCAGCGGGGCGTGGTTGGGCAGCATCACCCCGCCCGAACCGAGCCGGATCGTCGAGGTGTGCGCCGCCAGGTGCGCCAGCAGCACCGCCGGCGCCGAACTGGCGATCGCCGGCATGTTGTGGTGCTCGGCCACCCAGAACCGGCGGTAGCCCAGCTCCTCGGTGCGGCGGGCCAGCTCGGTGGTGTGCCGCAGCGCCTCGCCGGCGCTGCCCGCGGCGGCCACCGGAGCAAGATCAAGAACAGACAAGGATACGTCGATCACGCGCAACACCAACCTGCCACGCGCCGGATTTGTTCCCCGGGGTGCCCTAGCCCATACCCCGCGCCTGCTCGAAGATCAGACTGGTCTGCGTGTGCTGCACCGCCGGATCCGCCGCCAGATGGTCCAGCACGAAGTCCCGCAGCGCGTCCCCGGACGCCGCCCGCACGTGCAGCACGTAGTCCTCCGCGCCCGCCACGTGGAACACCGACACCACCCCCGGCAGCCGCACCGACCGGGCCCGGAACGCGTCCACCGCCGCCCGCTCGTGCGCCGTCAGCCGCACCGACACCAGCGCCTGCAACGGCAACCCCACCGCCGCCGGGTCCACCTCCGCATGGAACCCCCGGATCGCCCCGCACTCGCGCAACGCCCGCGTGCGCGTCAGGCACGTCGACGGGGCCACCCCCACCCGCTCGGCGAGCGCGTTGTTCGGCAACCGGCCGTCCGCCGCCAGCTCGGCCAGGATCGCGCGGTCGGTGTCGTCCAGCGCCCCGAAGGGCCGTACATCATTCGGTGCGACAGGCATGCGACCATCCTGCCCCGAACTTCCCGCAGCCGGAAGGCCTACATTCAGAATCTTCTTCGCTCCTCTTGCCTCACGACGGCCTCATGTTCGACGCTTCCGCCATGACAGCCGTGGACACCGCAGCCGTGCACGCCGGGCGAGCGGACCTCGCCGGACTCGGCGTCCACGTGCCGCCCATCGACTTCTCCACCACCAACCCGCTTCCCTCCGTGACCGGCGGCGGCGACGACTACGAGACCCTCGCCACCGGCGGCACCCTCCCGGCCGGCGGCAGCGCCGTCTACCAGCGGCTCTGGAACCCCACCGTCGCCCGCTTCGAGAGCGCCCTCGCCCAGCTCGAAGGCACCGCCGAGGCCGTCGCCTTCGCCAGCGGCATGGCCGCCCTCACCGCCACCCTGCTCGCCGCCACCCGCGACGGCAAGCGGCACGTCGTCGCCGTCCGCCCCCTCTACGGCGGCACCGACCACGTGCTCGCCACCGGCCTGCTCGGCACCGAGGTCACCTGGGCCCGGCCCCACGAGGTCCCCGCCACCGTCCGCCCCGACACCGCCCTGGTCGTCGTCGAGACCCCGGCCAACCCCACCCTCGACCTGGTCGACATCGCCGCCCTCGCCACCGCCGCCGGCGACGTCCCGCTGCTCGTCGACAACACCGTCGCCACCCCGGTGCTCCAGCAACCCGCCCGGCACGGCGCCGCCCTCGTGCTGCACAGCGCCACCAAGAGCATCGGCGGCCACGGCGACGTGCTCGCCGGCGTCGTCGCCTGCGCCCCCGAATGGGCCGCCCGGCTCCGCCAGGTCCGCGCTGTCACCGGCGCCGTCCTGCACCCGCTCGGCGCCTACCTCCTGCACCGCGGCCTCCAGACCCTGCCCCTGCGGGTCCGCGCCCAGCAGGCCGGCGCCGAGAAGCTCGCCGCCTGGCTCTCCGACCACCCCGCCGTCGCCCGGGTGCACCACCCAAGCGTCACGGACCCCGCCGGGCTCGTCGGCCGCCAGATGGCCGGCCCCGGCAGCCTGCTCGCCTTCGAGGTACGCGGCGGCGCCCCCGCCGCGGCCGCCGTCGCCGGGGCCTGCCGGCTCATCACCCACGCCGTGTCGCTCGGCGGCGTCGACACCCTGATCCAGCACCCGGCCTCGCTCACCCACCGGCCGGTCGAGGACGACGCCAAGCCGTGCGGCGGGCTGCTGCGCCTCTCCGTGGGGCTGGAGGACCCGGAGGACCTGCGTTCCGACCTGGCGCAGGCGCTGTCCGTGATCTGACCGGGTCAGGACTTCGGGCCGACGTGGCGGTCCAGCGCCGCCACGGCGTCCCGCCGCGCCACCGACAGTGACCAGGGCAGGTTCATCCGCCACGCGATGCCCAGCAGGTCGAGGGCCCACTGGCAGAGCGCCATGATGTCGGCGGACCGGTTGGAGAACATGTAGCGGGGATAGACGTACTCCCTGCCGCGCACCACGACCCGGTTAGCGAACCGGGTGCCGTCGGAATGGAACAGGCCCCGCAGGAAGTGGCCCGCGTTCGCGGTCAGGATCTCCCGCTGCCAGTCTGCGAGGACGATCGGCCGCTGGTGCTTCTTGCCCGGGCCGTGCTGCGGGATCAGGCAGGGCCAGTGGCGGGCGGTGCTCTGCACGGCCACGCAGCCACGCTTCTGGATCCGCTGGACCTTGTTCGCGAGCACCGCCCGCATGGCCTCGTCGCACAGGTCGATCAGGTGCGGCCAGGCATCGGCGCAGTAGACACGGAGGACCGGCACCCGGTCGGTCGTGACCAGATGTCCGTCGCCCAGATACAGCCCGAGCAGATAGGCGTAGGCCTCCGGATCGGGCGGATTTTCCGGGTCGGGGCGGCAGCGGAAGCACCGGACGGCGCTGCCGAACATCGCCGGCTCGGGTCGGTCGACGCACCAGTGCCAGACGGTGGTGTAGGGCAGGGAGAGGCTGCGGGCTACCGACCGGATGTTGTGACCCCGGGCGCGGAGAGCGCGGGCCCGCGCCCGCATTTCGGGAGGATGCACATCAGCATCATCGAACAGGTGTATGACAGAAAGTGCCGGGAGCGGGACTTGAACCCGCACGCCCTCTCGGGCAGATGCTTTTGAGGCATCCGAGTCTGCCGATTCCTCCATCCCGGCGTCACCCCTGCGAAGGGTGTGGCTCACTGTACCCGACTAGTCTCATGCGGGAGCATGGGTGGTGACCGTGCCGAGATCGATGGTGGGAGTGGCTCGTGGCCGAGATGCAGGCGGATGCCGAGCGCAAGCGCGTTCTGATCGCCGAGGACGAGGCGCTCATCCGGCTGGACCTGGCCGAGATGCTGGTGGAAGAGGGCTACGAGGTGGTCGGCGAGGCCGGTGACGGCGAGACCGCCGTCAAGCTCGCGGAGGAGCTCAAGCCCGACCTCGTCATCCTCGACATCAAGATGCCGATCATGGACGGGCTGGCCGCCGCCGAGCGGATCGCCGGCGCGCGGATCGCCCCGGTGATCATCCTGACCGCGTTCAGCCAGCGCGACCTGGTGGAGCGGGCCCGGGCGGCCGGTGCGATGGCCTACCTGGTCAAGCCGTTCCAGAAGAGCGACCTGGTGCCGGCCGTGGAGATCGCACTGTCGCGCTACTCCGAGATCGCGGCGCTGGAGGCGGAGGTCGCCGGCCTGACCGACCGGCTGGAGATCCGCAAGACCGTCGAGCGGGCCAAGGGCGCGCTCATGACGACGTACGGGATGACCGAGCCGCAGGCGTTCAAGTGGATCCAGCGCACCGCCATGGACCACCGGATGACCATGAAGGAGGTCGCCGAGCGGATCCTCGCCGAGACCGCCGGCGGTGAGGTGGCACAGCCCGCCTCCTGACCGACCGCGAGCCGCGCCCGGCGCTGCGCGGGCCCTCCGGCGTCGCTGCCGGTCGATACGATCGCAGCCATGGCTGCCCGGCGTCCGGTGGCGTTGTTCGGCGTACTCCTGCTGTTGCTGGCGGGCTGCCGGCCCGCGCGCCCGGAGGTGCCCGTCGGTCTGGACTGGCGGCCGGTGGTGCTGCCGCAGCCGGCGGGCGGGCCCGGCCGGTTGCTGCTGCGCGACGCGGCGGGCTGCGCGGGTCGCTGGTACGTGGTCGGCGGGGTGGCCGACCCGGCGGGGAACACCCGGCCGGCGGCGTGGACGAGTGACGACGGGCTGTCCTGGCGGGTTCTTCCGGTGGCGCCGGCGTCGTTCTACGGCCGGCAGGACGTCCTCTACGCGGTGGCGTGCCGGGACGGCCGGCTGGCGGCGCTGGGTGCCCGCAGCGGCGGCGCGCACGGCAACCCGCGGGTGAGCGCCTGGACCCGGGCCGGCGGGGCGGCCCTGGTCGAGGCGAGTTCCACGGGGGACCTGTCGGGCGGGGTGCCGGACGGTGACGTGGCCCGGGTGGCGGGTGGTCCGGGCGGCTGGCTGGTGGTGGGCGGCGCGGAGCGGGCTCCGGGGACCTGGGGCAGCGTGGACGGGCGGGTGTTCCGCCGGTGGCCGGTGGCCGCCGGGGAGGCGGACGTGGCCGGCGCGGCGGTGTTCGACGTGGTGGCCGGTGCCGGTGGGTGGTGGGCCGTGGGTTCGGTGCTGCGGCGGGGCGGGGGAGTGGACCCGGTCGCCTCGGTGTGGACGTCGGCGGACGGCCGCGCCGGGGCGCGGGTGGCACCTCCGGCGCCGGACGGCGGGGCGGAGTTGCAGCGGGTGGTGTGGACCGGTGGCGGTCCGGTGGCGGTGGGGCGCTCGGGTGACGGCTTCCGGGCCTGGTGGGCGGCGGGCGGCGGGTGGTCGGCCGGGGACCGGTTCGGGGTGGCCGGCTCGGCCCGGTTGTCGGCGGTGCGCGGGTTCGGGGCGGTCGGCGCCGACCTGTGGGCGGTGGTCGCGGGCGGTGACGGGTGCCGGTTGTGGCGGTCGGTGGACCGTGGGCGGTCGTGGCGGGAGGCTGATCTGCCGGTGGCCCGCCCGCCGGACGCGCGGGCGGCGGTGACGGGCCAGGGCGGGCGGCTGCTGCTAGTCATGGACGATGGTCGTTCCGCCGGGTCCTGGGTGGCATCGTCGCCGGTCACGGTGCCGTGACGACTGGTCCGCCTCATCGGTTCTTACAGTGATCCGGGCTGATCCGGCACGCTGTGTAACGGTTAGGTCAACCCCATCGCGGGGGTCTACCCCCGCCGCTCGCCGGTGGGATAACGTCCCGCCCCAGACTGGGAACGTGGTTAGGTTCGTCACGTCCACGCCAGCTGTGTGTCGGCGGCGGGTGCGACTCGACCGCGGTGAACGAGAAGGGGTTCGTGCCTTGAGGCAGAAGCTCGTGCGGGTTATCGGCGGGGTGGCCCTCGCCGGCGCCCTGGTGGTGGGCGCGTCCGGTTGCAGCAGCAGCGGGGACGGCGGTGGCTCTGGGTCTGACAGCAAGTGCGGCCTCAAGATCGCCTTCTTCGGTGCGCTGACCGGCGACGCGGCCAACCTCGGCATCAACATCAAGAACGGCGCCAAGCTCGCCGTGGAGCAGTACAACGAGAAGCACGCGGACTGCAAGGTCGACCTTGTGGAGAAGGACTCCCAGGGCGACGAGAAGCAGGCCGCCGGTCTGGCTCGTGAGGTCGTCAAGGACAACAAGATCATCGGTGTCATCGGCCCCGCCTTCTCCGGCGAGACCGAGGCCTCCGGCCCGATCTGGGAGGAGGCGAAGCTGCCGATCGTGTCGCCGTCGGCGACCCGGCCGAGCCTCAGCACCAAGGGCTGGACGACCTTCCACCGCGCGCTGGCCAACGACGACGCGCAGGGCCCGGCGGCCGCCAGCTACATCAAGGACGTGCTGAAGGCGCAGAAGGCGTACGTCATCGACGACCAGACCGCCTACGGCGCGGGCCTGGCCGACGTGGTGAAGCAGAACCTCGGCTCGGTTGTCGCCGGTTCGGACAAGGTCGAGCGCAACGTCACCAAGGACTTCAGCCAGATCATCACGAAGATCAAGGCCAGTGGCGCGACGGCTGTCTTCTACGGCGGCTACTACCAGGAGGCCGGTCTGCTGGCCAAGCAGATGAAGGGTCAGGGCGTGCAGGCCACGCTGGTCGCCGGTGACGGCGTGAACGACCCGGGCTTCATCACGACCGCCGGCAAGGAGAACGCCGAGGGCTCGGTGCTGACCTGCCCCTGCTCCCCGGCCTCGGCGGCGAAGGGCTCCTTCGTCACCGACTACAAGACCAAGTGGGGCCAGGACGCGGGCACCTACAGCGACATCGCCTTCGACGTCGCGAACATCTTCATCAAGGGCATCGAGGCGGGCAACACCAACAAGGCCAAGATGAACGAGTACCTCAAGAGCGTCAACTACGAGGGCATCGCCAACACCTACAAGTTCACCGACAAGGGCGAGCTGGACCCGTCCTTCCTGAAGGTGTGGGCGTTCACCGTCAAGGGCGGTGCGGTCACCCCCGACCAGGAGATCAAGAAGCAGTGATCTAGTGCTGGATCGTCAGGCACGACGGTTCCGCATCTGATGGAGACGCGGCCGGGAGCGTGCTCCCGGCCGCGTCCGCTATGCACATCCCTCTGGAGCACGATGTGAACTTCGATGCCCTGTTCTCCAATTTCGGGGAACTAACGACTCAGGGGCTCGCGCAGGGGGCCATCTACGCCCTCTTCGCCCTCGGCTACACCCTCGTCTACGGCGTGCTGCGGCTGATCAATTTCGCGCACTCCGAGGTCTTCATGGTCGGCACCTTCGGTGCCGTGCTGGCCTGGCGGGCCCTGGGGCTGAACCAGGACTCGGCCACGCCGGCCTTCGGAATGGTGGTCGTCTACCTGCTGGTCGGCCTGCTGGCCGCCTGCGCGGTCTCCGGCGCCACCGCCCTGGTGCTCGAACGGGTCGCGTACCGGCCGCTGCGCCGGCGCAACGCGCCGGTGCTGGCGTTCCTGATCACCGCGATCGGCGCCTCGGTGGTCCTCTCCGAGGCCGTCGGCGTGTGGACCGAGCGCCGGCCGCTCGGCATGCCGCCGCTGATCCGCCAGCACGACGTGATCTCGTTCGCCGACACCACGATCTCCAACCTGGAGATCGGCATCGTGCTTCTGGCGCTGGTGCTCATGCTGGCGTTGGACGTGTTCATCGGGAAGACCCGGCTGGGCCGGGGCGTCCGGGCCATCGCGCAGGACCCCAACACGGCCGCGCTGATGGGCGTGAACAAGGACCGGGTGATCGCCCTGATCTTCGTGCTCGGCGGCATCATGGCCGGCGCGGCGGCGATCCTCTACAACCTGAAGATCGGCAGCACCTACTACTTCGCCGGGTTCGACCTGGGCATCAAGGCGTTCGCCGCCGCGGTGCTCGGCGGCATCGGCAACCTGCGCGGTGCGCTGCTGGGCGGGCTGCTGCTCGGGACGCTGGAGGGCTGGGGTTCGGCGCTGTTCGGCACGGAGTGGACGCCGGTCGTGGCGTTCGTCGTGCTCATCGTGATCCTGCTGTTCCGGCCGACCGGTCTGCTGGGCGAGTCGCTGGGGAGGGCCCGGGCATGACAAAGGTGTTGGACACGGTACGGGCGCGTCAGGACGCGCTCCGCGACCGGTGGAACCGGCTGCCCCGGGTGGCGAAGTGGGTTGTCGCGCTCGCGGCGATCGTCTTCTTCTACGCTCTGCCGAACCTGCAGATCCCGGGCGTCAACACCACCGAGACGGACTGGGCGACGACGCTGTTCACCGTCTCCTACTACGTGCTGCTCGCGCTGGGCCTGAACATCGTCGTCGGCAAGGCGGGCCTGCTGGACCTCGGCTACGTCGGCTTCTTCGCCCTCGGCGCGTACACGGTCGGGCAGTTGACCTCGCCGGACAGCGACCTGGGCACCAAGTGGACCTGGCTGGCGGCCGTACCGGTCGCGGTCGTCGTGGTCATGATCTCCGGCGTGCTGCTGGGCTGGCCGACGCTGCGGCTGCGCGGTGACTACCTGGCGATCGTCACGCTCGGGTTCGCCGAGATCATCCGGGTGGTGGCGCAGGCGTGGCCGTTCATGCGCGGCCAGCGGGGCCTGGGCTCGATCCCGCATCCGCCGGGGCAGAAGGCCGACGGCACGCCGCTGTTCGGCGTGATCGACGCCCGGCCGTACTACTGGCTGGGCCTGTCGATGATCCTCCTGGTCATCGTGGCGGCGCGAAACCTGGACCGCAGCCGGGTCGGCCGCGCCTGGGTCGCCGTCCGCGAGGACGAGGAGGCGGCGGAGGCGATGGGCGTGCCCACGTTCCGCTTCAAGCTGTGGGCGTTCGCCATCGGCGCGGCCATCGGCGGGCTCTCCGGCACGCTCTTCGCCGGAACCCTGGGCTTCATCAACTCGCAGAACTTCGCGCTGTTCTTCTCGATCCTGGTGCTCGCCGGGGTGGTGCTCGGCGGGTCCGGCAACATCGCCGGCGTGATCGTGGGTGGTGCGCTGATCGCCTACCTGCCCGAGCGGCTGCGCGGTGTGCAGATCGCGGGTCAGGACGCGTTCGAGTACCGGTTCCTGTTCTTCGGCCTGATCCTGATGCTGGTGATGATCTTCCGGCCGCAGGGGCTCATCCCGAACCGGCGCCGCTCGCTCGAACTCAAGGACCGTGCCAAGGAGGTGACCGTCGGTGAGTGAGACGACCGAGACCCCCGGATCCGGCACCGAGGAACAGACCACGACCGTGCCGGCGCAGTCGACCGGCCCGGACCCGGCCGCCGGGATCGGCGGTGAGCCGCTGCTGGAGGTCCGCGACCTGGTGTTGCGGTTCGGTGGCGTCGTGGCCCTGAACCAGATCTCCTTCGACATCCGCAAGGGCGAGATCCTCGGGCTGATCGGCCCGAACGGCGCCGGCAAGACCACCTGCTTCAACGCCATCACCGGGGTCTACCGGCCCACGTCGGGATCCATCCGGTTCCAGGGCGAGTCCCTCGTGGGCAAGAAGAAGTTCGCCATCACCAAGGCGGGCATCGCCCGCACGTTCCAGAACGTGCGGCTCTTCCCCGAGATGACGGCGCTGGAGAACGTGCAGGTGGGCGCCGACGCGCACCACCGCACGAGCGTCGTCTCGGCGCTGTTCCGGCTGCCCCGGCACTGGCGGGAGGAGCGGGAGGGACGCGAGCTGTCCCGCGAGCTGCTGGACTTCGTCGGCATCGGCCGCCGGGCCGGCGACCTGGCCCGCAACCTGTCGTACGGCGAGCAGCGCCGGCTGGAGATCGCCCGGGCGTTGGCCACGAAGCCGACCCTCCTGTGCCTGGACGAGCCGGCGGCCGGGTTCAACCCGGCCGAGAAGGAGGAGCTGCTCGGGCTGATCCAGCGGATCCGCGACACCGGCGTGACCGTCCTGCTGATCGAGCACGACATGCGCCTGGTCATGGGCGTCACCGACCGGATCGTGGTGCTGGAGTTCGGCAAGAAGATCGCCGATGGCCTGCCCGCCGAGGTGCGGGACGACCCGAAGGTGATCGCCGCTTACCTGGGGGTTCCCGAAGATGCTGCTTGAGTTGGACGACGTCAGCCTGCTCTACGGGCGCATCCAGGCGCTGCACGGGATCTCCCTGACGGTCAACGAGGGGGAGGTCGTCGCCCTCATCGGCGCCAACGGCGCGGGCAAGTCGACCACGATGCGGGCGATCTCCGGGCTGCGTCCGGTGGCCGCCGGCCGGATCCGGTTCGCCGGTGAGGACATCACCAAGCTCCGCGCCGACCTGCGGGTGGTCCGGGGCATCTCGCAGTCGCCGGAGGGCCGGGGCGTCTTCCCGGGCATGTCGGTGCTGGAGAACCTGGAGATGGGGGCGTACACCCGGCGCGACAAGGCGGGCATCGCCAGCGACCTGGAGCGGGTGTTCGAGCTGTTCCCGCGGCTGCTGGAACGGCGTAAGCAGGCCGGCGGCACGCTCTCCGGCGGTGAGCAGCAGATGCTCGCCGTCGGGCGGGCGCTGATGAGCCGGCCGAAGCTGCTGCTGCTCGACGAGCCCTCGATGGGTCTGGCGCCGATGCTGATCCAGCAGATCTTCAACATCGTCACCGAGATCAACGAGCAGGGCACCACGATCCTGCTGGTCGAGCAGAACGCTCAGCAGGCGCTGTCCCGGGCGCACCGCGCGTACGTGCTGGAGACCGGCCGGATCGTCAAGAGCGGCACGGGGGCCGACCTGCTGCACGACCCGTCGGTCAAGGACGCCTACCTCGGCGTCGCCTGACCCCCCCTCGACAAGGAGCACAACCATGCGCAACCTCAACAGCGGTCGGCGGGCGGCCCTCGGTGTCGCCGGCGCGGCCGTCCTGATGCTCTCGCTGGCCGCCTGCGGTGAGAAGGAGTCCGACCAGCCCTCCGCGGGTCCGTCGGTGACCGCCGCCGCCGACTCGAACCTGGCCGCCAAGGTGCCGGACGCCATCAAGGCCGACGGCGTCATCAAGGTCGGCACCGACTCGACCTACGCGCCGGCGGAGTTCCTCGACGCCGACGGCAAGACCGTCATCGGGTTCGACGTCGAGCTGTTCAACGCCGTCGCGCAGAAGCTCGGTCTCAAGGCCGAGTACGAGTCGGCGCCGTTCGACGCGATCCTGCCGGGTGTCGACTCGGGCAAGTACGAGGTCGGCGTCTCGTCGTTCACCATCAACGCCGAGCGGCTCAAGAGCGTCAACATGGTCAGCTACTTCTCCGCCGGCACGCAGTGGGCGACGAAGAAGGGCAACCCGGCCGGCGTCGATGTGGAGAACGCCTGCGGCAAGAAGGTCGCCGTGCAGGTCGGCACCGTGCAGCTCGACGACATCACCGCGCGGTCGAAGAAGTGCACCGACGGCGGCAAGCCGGCCATCAAGATCGACCAGTACCAGGCGCAGAGTGACGCGACCGCCGCCGTGGTCAGCGGCAAGGACGACGCCATGCTCGCCGACTCCCCGGTCGGCGCGTACGCGGTGAAGCAGAGCAACGACGCGCTGGAGCTGCTCGGCGACATCTACGAGTCGGCCCCGTACGGCTACGCGGTGAAGAAGGACCAGCAGGCCTTCGCCGAGGTGGTCAAGGAGGCCGTCCAGGCGGTCATCGCCGACGGCAGCTACAAGGCGGCCCTGCAGAAGTGGGGCGTCGACGGCGGCGCCGTCACGACCGCTGAGCTGAACCCGTCGGTCTGACCATGTCGGTCGACACTGCGACAACCGAACGGGCACGGCCTGAACCCATCAAGGCCGTGCCCGTGCGGCACCCCGGGCGCTGGCTCGCGATCGGCGTGATCGCCGTGCTGACGGCGATGTTCGTGCACATGCTGGTCACGAACAAGGCCTTCAACTGGGCGTTCATGGTCGACGAGATGTTCCGGCCGCCGATCGTCGACGGTCTGAAGGGCACCATCGCGCTGCTCGTGACGTCCATGCTGATCGGCATCGGTCTCGGCATCGTCATCGCGATCATGCGGCTGTCGGAGAACCCGATCCTGCGCGGCGTGTCCTGGGTCTACACCTGGTTCTTCCGGGCGGTGCCCCGGCTGGTGCTCGCGATCCTCTTCGGCAACCTGGGCATCCTCTGGGCCCGTATCGAGTTCGGCCTGCCCTTCGACCGGCAGATCGGCGCGCTGTTCGGGATCGACAACTTCGAGGCCCGGCTGTTCGGTTTCTCCGCCGTGGAGATCCTCACCGGCTTCGTCGCCGGCATGCTGGCGCTCGGCCTCTCCGAGGCCGCGTACATGGCGGAGATCGTCCGGGCCGGCATCCAGTCGGTGGACGAGGGCCAGACCGAGGCCGCCCAGGCGCTGGGCCTGAGCCGCGGGCAGATCCTGCGCCGCATCGTGCTGCCGCAGGCCATGCGGGTGATCGTCCCGCCGACCGGCAACGAGACGATCGCGATGCTCAAGGACACCTCGCTGGTCGCCTTCGTGCCGGTCTCGATGGAGCTGTTCTTCCAGCTCAAGGCGGTCGGCAACCGGACCTTCCAGGTCTTCCCGATGCTCGTGGCGGCCACCCTGTGGTACCTGGTGCTGAGCAGTGTGCTGCTCGTGGGGCAGTACTACCTGGAGCGGCATTTCTCGAAGGGGTTCGGGCGTAGCGCGCGGGCCCGGCAGCGGCTGCGCGACATCGGCGCCGAGAGCGGTGGCATCGCGGGCGGGACGGCGGAGCAATGACGGAAACCACGGTGCCGGCACAGTCGGGTCCGCCGACGGTCGAGTCCGGCCTGATGGTCCGGGCCGAGCAGGTGCACAAGTCGTTCGGGCCCCTGGAGGTGCTCAAGGGCATCGACCTGGAGGTACGCGCCGGGGAGGTGTGCTGCCTGCTCGGGCCCTCCGGTTCCGGCAAGTCGACCTTCCTGCGCTGCATCAACCACCTCGAGAAGATCAACGCCGGCCGGATCTGGGTGGACGGCGAGCTGATCGGCTACCGGGAGCACGGCGGCAAGCTGCACGAGCTGCGGGAGAAGGAGGTGGCCGCGCAGCGCCGGGCGATCGGCATGGTGTTCCAGCGGTTCAACCTGTTCCCGCACATGACCGTGCTGCAGAACATCGTCGAGGCGCCCGTGCTGCTGGGCCGGACGAAGAAGGCCGAGGCCCGGGAGCGGGCCGCGCAGCTGCTGGAGCGGGTGGGGCTGGGCGACAAGCTCGGGGCGTACCCCGGTCAGCTCTCCGGCGGGCAGCAGCAGCGCGTGGCCATCGCCCGGGCCCTGGCGATGCAGCCGAAGCTCATGCTCTTCGACGAGCCGACCAGCGCGCTCGACCCGGAGCTGGTCGGCGAGGTGCTCGACGTGATGAAGGACCTGGCCCGCGACGGCATGACGATGATCGTGGTGACCCACGAGATCGGCTTCGCGCGGGAGGTCGGTGACTCGCTCGTCTTCATGGACGGCGGTGTCGTCGTCGAGCAGGGCAACCCGCGCGAGGTGATCGCGAACCCGAGGCACGAGCGGACCAAGGCGTTCCTGGCCAAGGTCCTCTGACGGCCGCGTGTCCGGTGCGGCGCGACCCGCCGCACCGGACACCACCGTGGCGGTGGGATGTCGGGCCTACGGACTAGAGTCGCTGCCGTGACAGCTACGACGCCGCGCCTGCTTCTCGTCGACGGACACTCCCTGGCATACCGGGCGTTCTTCGCCCTGCCGGTGGAGAACTTCTCCACCACCACGGGGCAGCCGACCAACGCCGTCTACGGCTTCACCTCCATGTTGATCAACGTGCTCCGCGACGAGCAGCCCAGCCACATCGTGGTCGCCTTCGACGTCTCCCGCCGCTCCTTCCGCACCGAGAAATACACGGAGTACAAGGCCGGCCGCAGCGAGACCCCGACCGACTTCAAGGGCCAGGTGAGCCTGGTCAAGGAGGTCCTCGCGGCGCTGCGCATCCCGGTGGTGGAGAAGGAGGGCTACGAGGCCGACGACGTCATCGCCACCCTCGCCTGCCAGGCCCGCGACCAGGGCATGGACGTGCTGATCACCACCGGCGACCGCGACGCGTTCCAGCTCGTCGGCGACCGGGTCACCGTGCTCTATCCGCGCAAGGGCGTGTCCGACCTGGCCCGGATGGACCCGGCCGCGGTCGAGGCGAAATACGGCGTCGGCCCCGGCCGCTACCGCGACCTGGCCGCCCTGGTGGGCGAGACCAGCGACAACCTGCCCGGCGTCCCCGGTGTCGGGCCGAAGACCGCCGCCAAGTGGATCAACCTCTACGACGGGGTCGAGGGCGTCGTGGCCCGGGCCGACGAGATCAAGGGCAAGGCCGGCGACAGCCTGCGCGAGCGGCTCGCCGACGTGATCCGCAACTACGAGATCAACTGCCTGGTCACCGACCTGGACCTGCCGGTGCGCCCGGAGGACGCCCGCTGGCAGGGCTGGGACCGGGAGGCCGTGCACCAGGTCTTCGACACCCTCCAGTTCCGCATCCTGCGCGACCGGCTCTACCAGTACCTGGAGGCCGTCGAGCCGGAGGCCGAGGCCGGGTTCGAGCTGGCCGGGCAGCTGCTCGCCGAGCCCGGCGCGCTCGCCGGCTGGCTGGCCGCGCACGCCCTGGCCGGCACCCCGGTCGGCGTGGCGGTGAAGCTCGACACCGGCCCCAACCGGCGGCACACCGCCACGGTGACCGGCATGGCGCTGGCCACGGCCGACGGCGCGGCCGCCTGGTTCGACCCGGCCACGCTCGACCCGAAGGACGAGGGCGCGCTGGCCGGCTGGCTCGCCGACGAGTCCCGGCCCAAGGTGCTGCACGACAGCAAGCCGGCCGTGCTCGCCTTCGCCGCGCACGGCTGGGATCTGCAGGGCATCGCCCGCGACACCCAGATCGCCGCCTACCTGGCCCGCCCCGACCAGCGCTCCTACGACCTCACCGACCTGGCGCTGCGCTACCTGCACCGGGAGCTGCGGGTCGACGCGCCCGAGACCGGCCAGCTCACCCTCGACGGGCTGGGCGACGACGGCGCGGCCGAGCAGAACCTGATGCTCCAGGCCCGGGCCACCCTCGATCTGGCCGACGCGATCGACGCCGAGTTGTCCCGCGACGGCGAGCAGTCCGCCCGGCTGATGGCCGGCGTCGAACTGCCGCTCATGCGGGTGCTGGCGACCATGGAGCGCACCGGCATCGCCGCCGACACCCACTACCTGTCCGAGCTGGAGGCGCATTTCGCCGCCGAGGTGAAGGCCGCCGCCCAGGGCGCGTACGCGGCGGTCGGGCGGGAGTTCAACCTCGGCTCGCCGAAGCAGCTCCAGGAGATCCTCTTCGGTGAGCTGGGCCTGCCCAAGACCAAGAAGATCAAGACCGGCTACACCACCGACGCCGACGCCCTCCAGTGGCTCTACGCGCAGAACCCGCACCCGGTGCTCGAGCACCTGCTGCGCCACCGCGATGTCGCCAAGCTCAAGATGACCGTCGACGGGCTGCTGAAGTCGGTCTCCGACGACGGCCGGATCCACACCACGTTCAACCAGACCGTGGCGGCCACCGGCCGGCTCTCCTCGACCGAGCCCAACCTGCAGAACATCCCGATCCGCACCGAGGAGGGCCGGCGGATCCGCCGCGCCTTCGTGGTCGGCGAGGGCTACGAGTGCCTGCTCACCGCGGACTACAGCCAGATCGAGATGCGGATCATGGCGCACCTGTCCTCCGACGACGCGCTGATCGAGGCGTTCAACTCCGGGCACGACTTCCACGCCGCGACCGCCTCCTCGGTCTTCACCGTCGAGGTCGACCAGGTCACCGCCGACCAGCGCCGCAAGATCAAGGCCATGAACTACGGCCTGGCGTACGGGCTGAGTGCGTTCGGCCTGTCCCAGCAGCTCGGGATCACCGCCGAGGAGGCGCGCGGGCTGATGGAGAACTACTTCGCCGGGTTCGGCGGGGTGCGCGACTACCTCCAGGAGGTGGTGGCGCGGGCCCGGCACGACGGCTACACCTCCACCATCCTGGGCCGCCGCCGCTACCTGCCCGACCTGGTCAGCGACAACCGGCAGCGCCGGGAGATGGCCGAGCGGATGGCGCTCAACGCCCCCATCCAGGGCTCCGCGGCCGACATCATCAAGGTCGCCATGCTGCACGTCGACACCGCGCTGCGCGACGCGGGGCTGCGCTCCCGGATGCTGCTGCAGGTGCACGACGAGCTGGTCTTCGAGGTCGCCCCCGGCGAGCGGGCGGCCCTGGAGGCGCTGGTGCGCAAGGAGATGGGCGAGGCGTACCCGCTGTCGGTGCCCCTGGAGGTCTCCGTCGGCGAGGGCCGCGACTGGAACAGCGCCGACCACTGACCCGCGCGGTCGCCGGCGACCGGCTCACGGTCGCCGCGCCGGTCAACCGGAGACGCCGCGCAGATCCTGGACGGTTGCCGTCCGCTCCGAACGGCAACCATCCGGGACCGCCTCCGTGGCCGCGGTGGCGGCGAGGGTCGCCGCGGCGTCGCGCAGGGCGGCGGCGAGCCGGTCCCGGACCGCCAGCTGGGCGGCGATCCGGGCGTCCAGCACCGCCAGCCGCTCCCGCCCCACCCGCAGGCCGGCCGGTGACGGCGGCGCCGACGCGACGTCCCCGTCCAGGCACGGCAGGAAGACCTGGACGTCGTCGAGCGTCAGCCCGGCGCCGAGCAGGTGCCGGATGTTGCGGACCCGGGTGACCACCGCCTCGTCGTACTCGCGGTAGCCGTTCGCCGCCCGCGAGGAGCCGATCAGGCCCTGCTCCTCGTAGTGCCGCAGGGCCCGCGGCGTGCACCCGGTCACCCTCGCCAGCTCCCCGATGCGCACCCGCCCGCCTCCGTCCCGTGTCCAGCCGCGGCGGGGCGGTGATTCGAACCGCTGCCCGGCCGGTCAGGCGACCAGCGCTCCGCCGTCCACCGGCAGCACCACGCCGGTGACGAAGGCCGCCGCCGGGTCGCAGAGCCGCAGGATCGCCCAGGCTACGTCCTCGGGGTGGCCGATCCGCCCCAGGGGCGTGTGGTCGAGCTGCCAGCGGCGTACCGCGGCCTGCTGGTCGGGGGAGAGGCCCTGGTGCTCGCCGATGGGTGTGTCGATCGCGCCGGGCGCCACCGCCACCACCCGGACGCCGGCCGGGGCCAGCTCCACCGCCCAGCTCCGGGTCAGTGAGTCGAGGGCGGCCTTGCCGGCCGCGTACACCGAGCTGCCCGGCCAGGCGCGCTGGCCGACGGTGGTGGTGACGTTGACGATCACGCCGCGGCTCGCGGTCAGCGGGGTCAGCGCCGCGTGCGCCAGGCGGATCGGCGCGAGCAGGTTCGTGTCGAGCTGGCGGCGGGCCGCCGGCTCGTCCAGCCCGGCGAGGGGGCCGCCGCCGGCGATTCCGGCGTTGTTGACCAGTACGTCGAGCCGGCCGTACCGGTCGAGGGCGGTGTCGACCACGCGGGCCGGCGCCTCGGCGTCGGTCACGTCGGCGGTGAGCGGGGTGATGAGCGGGTGACCGGTGGCCGTCTCGGCCAGTGGCGCGGCGCGCCGGCCCACGGCGAGGACGCGGGTGCCGGCGGCGGCGAAGGCGCGGGCGGTGGCCCGGCCGATGCCAGTGCCCGCGCCGGTGACCACCACGACCCGTTGCTGTTCGTCGTTCATGCCGCCGATCGTCCGACCCTGCCGTCAGCGGCAGGGTCAAGCGGCCGGGTCAGCGGCCCGGCCCTCGGCGCTCCTTCGGCGGGGCGCCGTGCCGCTGCAACGCCTTGCGGGAGGGGCCGCCGGGCGGCGGGAGCGGGGCCTTGACCGGGTCGTGGCCCCAGTTCATGAGGGAGTACCGCCACCGGGTCCGGCGCACGTCGCCGCTCGGCCGTTGGGCCATGTGCCGCCGGACGTACCCGACGACCTTGCGCATGTGCTTGTAGTCGGCGGCGGTGAGCTGGTCGCGCTTGCGGCGCAGCAGGTCGATGATCCGCCGGCCCGACTCGTGGCCCACCGACTCGCCGCCGCGGGTGCCCTTGCGCCAGCCCACGTGCTTGGACTCGTCGGTCTCCAGCCACTTCTGGAGCTCGCCCGGCTTCATGTTCACCGCGTCGGTGAACTCCCGGTACGTCTGCTGCGGATCGTCACTTCGACTCATGCCGCAGCACCTCCGGTCGGTGGGCGACGTCCCGGCCCGAGTCGTCGTTGCGGATCCGGTACTGCGGCTCCTCCGGCGAGGCGTTCACGGCGTGCCCGCGCACGTGCGTGCGCTCGGTGAGCTTCTCCCTGACGACCCCGTACGCCCGGCCGCTGTGGCTGGCCCAGGAGACGTGGTCGCCCCGGCGGAACTCCTCCTTCTCGGCCATGCCGTCCGGGTACCCGGGCCCGGGGAGCGGAAACGACGCCTCAGCCGGCGGCCGGCTTCTCCGTGACGAAGATGGCGGTGCCGGGGAAGAGCCGCCCGCGCAGGGGGCTCCACTGCCCCCAGATCCCCTCGTGCCCCGCCGGCCACTCCGGCTCCACCAGGTCCAGCAGCCGAAAACCCGCGCCGACCAGCTCGCGGATCCGGTCGCCGAGGGTGCGGTGCTGCTCGACGTACGTGGCCACACCCCGCTCGTCCTGCTCCACGTAGGGGGAGCGGTCGAAGTACGAGTGCACGGCGGTCAGCCCGCCCTCGCCCGGGTCGTCCAGGAAGATCCACCGCATCGGGTGGGTGACCGAGAAGACCCACCGGCCGCCCGGGCGCAGCACCCGGGCCACCTCGCGCATCGCCGCCGCCGAGTCGTCGACGAACGGGATCGCGCCGAACGCCGTGCACACCGTGTCGAAGGCCGCGTCGGCGAACGGCAGGGCGAGCGCGTCGGCCTGCACGAGCGGCACGCGTACCCCGGTGCGGGCGGCGGCCTCGGCGGCGTGCCGCAACATGCCGGCGGACAGGTCCAGCGCGACCGGCCGGGCGCCCTGGGCGGCGAGCCAGCGGGCGGCGGCGGCCGCGCCGCAGCCGAGTTCCAGGATCCGGCGGCCGGCCACCTCGCCGAGCAGCCCGGCGTCGGCCTCGCGCAGCCCCTCCGGGCACCAGACGAAGTCGACGTCGCCCAGGAACCCGCCATGCTCGGCCTGGTAGTCGTCGGCGTCCGCGTCCCACCAGCCCCGGTTGGCCCGGCGGACCTCGGCGGCGCCCACCCGGCGCCGAGTCACCCTGTCGTCGTCCACCCGCCCACGCTAGGCCCCCGGCCGGGGCGGGCGATCGTTGGGCGGCGGTGTTGCCATTGGGGTAGATGTGACGGACGAGACAGCTGTGGCACCTTACCGCGCGAAATCTCCGCTTTCGCAGCTGACGCGCCCGAGCAGACCCGGGAGGGCTTGCACGCTGTGGTAATGCAGCGGGTAGGCTAGACGATGCGCTCGCGGATCGTGTGCCTCGGCAGGGAGCAGGTTGCGCGGTCACCGGAGCCACTAATGATCTTCTGATGGCGATCGTTCGGTGTGCCCGGCGACGGATCCGCTGGCGCGGACTGAGTCACCGCGACGCCCACGCCTGCTGTGACAACCCATCCGACCGGAGCAACCGCCCACATGACGAGCAGCATCGAGGCCCCCTCGAGCGCCAACAAGGTCACGCACGACGATCTCGGTTC
This sequence comes from Micromonospora sp. NPDC004551, assembly GCF_040609975.1. Taxonomy (NCBI): domain Bacteria; kingdom Bacillati; phylum Actinomycetota; class Actinomycetes; order Micromonosporales; family Micromonosporaceae; genus Micromonospora; species Micromonospora sp. NPDC004551. The sequence continues at coordinate 265,123 of NZ_JBEXLM010000002.1, forward strand.
CGAGGAGGCTTTCCTCGCCGCGATCGACGAGACCATCAAGTACTTCAACGACGGCGACATTGTCGAAGGCACCGTCGTCAAGGTCGATCGGGACGAGGTCCTGCTCGACATCGGCTACAAGACCGAGGGCGTCATCCCCTCTCGGGAGTTGTCGATCAAGCACGACGTGGACCCCGCCGAGGTCGTCTCGGTCGGTGACCACATCGAGGCCCTTGTCCTCCAGAAGGAGGACAAGGAGGGGCGTCTGATCCTCTCCAAGAAGCGGGCGCAGTACGAGCGGGCCTGGGGCACGATCGAGAAGATCAAGGACGAGGACGGCGTCGTCCGCGGCTCGGTCATCGAGGTCGTCAAGGGTGGTCTCATCCTCGACATCGGCCTGCGCGGCTTCCTGCCCGCCTCGCTCGTCGAGATGCGGCGCGTCCGGGACCTGCAGCCGTACGTCGGTCGCGAGCTCGAGGCCAAGATCATCGAGCTGGACAAGAACCGCAACAACGTGGTCCTGTCCCGCCGGGCGTGGCTGGAGCAGACGCAGTCCGAGGTGCGCACCGAGTTCCTCAACAAGCTGCAGAAGGGCCAGGTCCGCAAGGGCGTCGTGTCCTCGATCGTCAACTTCGGCGCGTTCGTCGACCTGGGCGGCGTGGACGGCCTGGTGCACGTCTCCGAGCTCTCCTGGAAGCACATCGACCACCCGTCCGAGGTCGTCGAGGTGGGCCAGGAGGTCGAGGTCGAGGTCCTGGACGTCGACCTCGACCGCGAGCGGGTCTCGCTGTCGCTGAAGGCGACCCAGGAGGACCCGTGGCGGCAGTTCGCCCGCACCCACGCGATCCAGCAGATCGTGCCGGGTAAGGTCACCAAGCTCGTGCCGTTCGGCGCCTTCGTCCGCGTGGACGACGGCATCGAGGGCCTGGTCCACATCTCCGAGCTGGCCGAGCGCCACGTGGAGATCCCGGAGCAGGTCGTGCAGGTCGGCTCCGAGGTCATGGTCAAGGTCATCGACATCGACCTGGAGCGCCGCCGGATCTCGCTGTCGCTCAAGCAGGCCAACGAGGGCTTCGTCGAGGGCGAGGAGCACTTCGACCCGACCCTCTACGGCATGGCCGCGACCTACGACGAGCAGGGCAACTACATCTACCCGGAGGGCTTCGACCCGGAGACGGGCGAGTGGCTCGAGGGCTACGACAAGCAGCGCGAGACCTGGGAGCAGCAGTACGCCGAGGCGCGCCAGCGCTGGGAGGCCCACACCAAGCAGGTGCAGACCTCCCGGGCCGCCGACGCCGAGGCCGCTGCCAACCCGGCTCCGGCCGTCACCGGCACCACCACCTCGACCTCGGCCCCGAGCCGTCAGGCCGAGGAGCCGGCCGGCACGCTGGCCACCGACGAGGCGCTCGCCGCGCTGCGGGAGAAGCTCGCCGGCGGCAAGTGACCCGGTGACGACACCGGCTCGGCGAGTCCGAGACCGGCGCAGTCGCTGAGGGCCCCGTCCCCGCGATCCGGCACCACCGGATCGCCGGGGGCGGGGCCCTCGCCCTGTCCGGGGCGAGTTGGCAGCGCAAACGGTGATCGGGTTGACTGTTGCGGTGCTGAGGGTGGGATTGACCGGCGGGATCGGGTCCGGCAAGAGCGCGGTGTCCAGCCGGCTGGCCGCGCTCGGCGCGGTGATCATCGACGCGGACCGGATCGCCCGCGAGGTGGTCGCCCCGGGCAGCGAGGGCCTCGCCGAGATCGTCGCCACCTTCTCCGACCGGGTCCTCGACGCCGGCGGGGCGCTGGACCGGGCCGCCCTGGGCGCCCTGGTCTTCGGCGACGAGGCCGCCCGCCGCCGGCTGGAGGCGATCACCCATCCCCGGGTCCGCGCCCGCACCGCCGAACTCGTCGCCGCGGCGCCCCCCGACGCCGTCGTGGTCAACGACGTGCCGCTGCTGGTCGAGGTGGGGCTCGCGCCCACGTACCACCTGGTGCTCGTGGTGCAGGCGGCGGTGAGCACCCGGCTGGAGCGGCTGGCCCGCGACCGCGGCATGGACCGCGCGGAGGCCGAGCGGCGGATCGCCGCCCAGGCCGACGACGCGCGCCGGCAGGCGGCGGCGGACGTGCTGATCGACAACGACGGCACGCTGGCCGACCTGCACGCCGCCGTGGACACCCTCTGGCACGAGCGCCTGCTGCCCTACGAGCGCAACGTCCGCGAACACCACGCCGTCCGGCCCGAGCGGGTGGTGCTCACCGAGCCCGACCCCACCTGGCCCCAGCAGTACGCCCGGCTGGCCGCCCGCATCCGCCACGCGGCCGGCGGCGACCCGCGGGTCGACCACATCGGCTCCACCGCCGTGCCCGGGCTGGCCGCCAAGGACGTCATCGACATCCAGCTCACCGTGCCGTCCCTCGCCGAGGCGGACGGGCCGCTCGCCGACCGGCTCGCCGACGCCGGCTTCCCCCGGCTGCCCGGCGACTGGTGGGACAACCCCCGCCCGCCCGGCAGCCGCCGCTGGGAGAAGCGGCTGCACGGCAGCGCCGACCCGGGCCGCCCGGTGTACCTGCACCTGCGCGTGGCCGACTCGCCCGGCTGGCGGTACGCCCTGCTGATGCGCGACCACCTGCGCGCCGACCCGGGGCAGCGGGCCGCGTACCTCCAGGTGAAGCGGGAGCTGGCCGCGTCGGCGCCGGACAGCGCGACCTACGGCACGCTGAAGGACCCCTGGTTCGACGAGGAGCACCTGCGGGCCGAGGAGTGGGCCGCGCAGACCGGCTGGCGGCCCTGAGCCCACTCAGCGGCGGTCCGCCCGCGCTCTGGTCGCCCGCTGAGCGGCGGTTCGGCCGGGTCTGGTCCTCCGCTCAGCGGCGTTCCGCTCGCGGCCGCGTCGCCCGCTCGGTGCCGGGCAGCGCCGGCACCCGCCCCGGCGTGAGGTCGAGCTGAGCCCAGACGCCTCGCCCGGTCCGCAGCTCCAGCCGGCGCGGCAGCCCGCTCGAATCGATCCACCAGCGCAGCCCGCCGCGTACCTCGATGACGTCCACCACCCGCTCCGCCACCCGGTCGTCACGGATCCGGACCGCCGCGGTGGCCGGCGGGGCAGCGGCGCCGGCCCGCAGCGCCGCGTCGAGCAGCCGCTCCACGTCGTCGCCCGGCGGCCGCCCGGCCGCCCGGACCAGCCCGGCCGGCGCCGGCAGGGGCGGTGCCGCGCCGCCGCCCGCCGGCACCACGAGCCGGGCCACGTCTCCCGGCCGTGCCCGCACCAGCGTGCGGCGCCCCGGGTCGTCGCCCTCCACCACCGAGAGGTACGCCGCCGAGCCCGCCCAGTTCACCCACCCGGTGCCGCGTACGTCGGCGGACGGGGCGGCCAGGGCCAGGCCGGCGCCGCCAGCGGCGCGTAGCCGGCCGGGCAGCCGGGCCAGCCGGTCGGCCTCGGCGTCGGAGAGCGCCCGGGGCAGCCCGGGCCGCCCGCCGAGGGCGTCCACGGGGCGCAGCGTGGGGCGGTCGGTGCGGGCCAGCTCGACGGTGACCGGGACCCCGTCCGGCAGCCGCCCGGTCAGCCGGTGGAGCCGGGCGTCGCCGTCGACCCAGAGCCGGGCCCCGGCCCCTTGACCGTGTGTGGGGAGGGGAGCCTGGAGGACGTCCACCGCAACCCCGTGGACGGTCTCCCGGCGCAGCCAGCGCGCCTCGGGCTCGGCCGGGTCGACCCGGGCCGCGCCGAGCCCGAGCAGCAGGTCCCGTACCGCCGGCAGGCCCCGGCCGGCCGGGAGTTCCCGCAGCCGCCACCGGTCGGCCGGTGGCACCAGCGGGGGCGGGGCGGGGGCGGGCGTCGCGGCGGGGTCGGGCCGGACCAGCAGCGTCGACGACGTGGCCTGCACCAGGCCCTGCTCGGCGCCCGCGCCGGGGCCGCTCACGCCCAGGTAGACCAGCGGCCGGGCCCAGTCGACCCAGCCGACCAGCTCGGTACGGCCGCGTCCCTCACCCACGGTGACCCGGACCCCGGAGCGGACGTCCCGCTGATTGGTGACCCGCAGGGCGGCGAGCCGGTCGGCCTCGGCGGCGGTGAGCGGGCGCACCGTCCCGGTGGGCTCAGCCGGCTCGGGCGACCAGCTCAGCAGGCCGGCGACCAGGGCGGCCGCCGAGGCCGCGGCGGCCACCGCGAGCGCGACCAGGGCCGCGCGGCGGCGGGTCCGGGGTTCGGGTGCGTCGCCGGTCCCGTCCAGCTCGGGGTCGCCGGGCGTCTCGAACGGGTCGGCCGGCCGCTCCCGGACCGTCGGATCGGCACGCGGGCGGCGACCGGGGGAGCCGACGGGTCGGCTGGCCGCGGCGCCGGCGCGGCGGTGGCCTCGGCCGGGTTCGCGGGGGACGGCCGTCGCACCGGGCACGGTGGGGGCGTCGACGAGGCTCGCACCGGCGGGCGTCGCCCCTCGCCGCGGCGATGTCGCCGACGTGCCGTTCGTGCTGGCGGGCGACTCGCCAGGATCCCCGGGCGGGAGCGCGCTCGGCGGTGCGGCGGGTGAGCGGTGTTCTCTCGCGCTTCGCCGGTTGCCGGATCTTGGTGAGTTGTCGTTCGCGGTGGACGGCAACTCGCCAAGATCACCAGGATCCGGTCCGGTGGGCTGGGGCGGCTGCGTGTCCGGTGGCCGTTCGCCGGCGGGTGGCGGTACGGGATCCGCGCCGGACGGGGGAGCGGGCGCCGCGCGAGCTGTCGGCTCCGGCGCGGCGGCGCCGGGAGGCTCGGCGGGGCGGGTCTCGTCGGTGGGGATCGGGCCGGTGTCGCGGATGCGAGCGCGTCGCGGCCGGCGTCCGGGAGAGGTCTCCACGAGTGCCCAACGCGGCTGGCGGGTTTCGGTGACGAGCAGGGGCGCTCGCGGCGGCCGGTCAGCGCTTCGAGCGCGACCACCTCGGGTGCGCACGCCGGTCTCTCGGGTGCTGCGACCCCCGGTGCCGGGGGCGGCCGGGCCCCGGAGGGGCGGCCACCGGCCCGGTCGGCCGCCGCGAGCGGCCTACGGTACGAGGGTAGCCGGGTGAGATGAGCCACACAATGGGAATATCGAAGCCGATCAGGGACGGTGCGTGCGCAGCCCGGAAGTGTCGGACCGCGGGCGTACCGTTGAGGTCATGGCGCTCGACATTCCCCGGCTCGACGGCCGCTTCCAGGTCGTCAGCGAGTTCCAGCCGGCCGGCGACCAGCCGGCAGCCATCGACGAGCTTGAGCGTCGTGTGCGACGCGGCGACCGTAACACGGTGCTGCTCGGCGCGACCGGCACCGGCAAGAGCGCCACCACGGCGTGGCTGGTCGAGCGGCTGCAGCGGCCGACCCTGGTGCTCGCGCCCAACAAGACCCTCGCCGCGCAGCTCGCCAAGGAGTTCAGCGAGCTGCTGCCGCAGAACGCGGTCGAATACTTCGTCTCCTACTACGACTACTACCAGCCCGAGGCCTACATCCCGCAGACCGACACCTACATCGAGAAGGACTCCTCGATCAACGAGGAGGTCGAGCGGCTGCGGCACTCAGCGACCATGTCGCTGCTCACCCGGCGCGACGTGATCGTGGTGGCCACGGTGTCGGCGATCTACGGCCTGGGCACGCCGGAGGAATACCTCGACCGGGCCGTGCGGGTCAAGGTGGGGCAGGAGCTCGACCGTGACCAGCTGTTGCGCCGGCTGGTCGACATCCAGTACACGCGCAACGACATGGCCTTCCAGCGCGGCACCTTCCGGGTCCGCGGCGACACGCTGGAGATCATCCCGGCCTACGAGGAGCTGGCCGTCCGGATCGAGCTGTTCGGCGACGAGATCGAGAAGCTCTACTACCTCAACCCGCTGACCGGCGACGTCGTCCGCGAGGTCGACAGTCTGATGATCTTCCCGGCCACGCACTACGCGGCCGGGCCGGAGCGGATGGAGCGGGCGATCCGCGACATCGAGGTCGAGCTGGGCGAGCGGCTGGCCGAGCTGGAGCGGCAGGGCAAGCTGCTGGAGGCGCAGCGGCTGCGGATGCGCACCACCTACGACATCGAGATGATGCGCCAGGTCGGCTTCTGCTCCGGCATCGAGAACTACTCGATGCACATCGACGGCCGGCTGCCCGGCAGCCCGCCGCACTGCCTTCTCGACTACTTCCCCGACGACTTCCTCACGGTGGTCGACGAGTCGCACGTGACCATCCCGCAGATCGGCGGCATGTACGAGGGCGACGCCTCCCGTAAGCGGATGCTGATCGACCACGGCTTCCGGCTGCCCAGCGCGGCCGACAACCGGCCGCTGCGCTTCGACGAATACCTGGAGCGGGTCGGCCAGATGGTCTTCCTCTCCGCCACCCCCGGCCCGTGGGAGCTGGAGCAGGCCCAGGGTGAGTTCGTCGAGCAGGTGATCCGCCCCACCGGCCTGATCGACCCCGAGGTGATCGTGAAGCCCACCAAGGGCCAGATCGACGACCTCATGCACGAGATCAAGCTGCGCACCGAGCGGGACGAGCGGGTCCTGGTCACGACGCTGACCAAGAAGATGGCCGAGGACCTGTCCGACTACCTGCTGGAGAACGGCATCCGGGTGCGTTACCTGCACTCCGAGGTCGACACGCTGCGCCGGGTGGAGCTGCTGCGTGAGCTGCGCAAGGGCGACTACGACGTGCTGGTGGGCATCAACCTGCTCCGCGAGGGCCTCGACCTGCCCGAGGTCTCCCTGGTGGCGATCCTCGACGCCGACAAGGAGGGCTTCCTGCGCAGCGGCCGGTCGCTGATCCAGACCATCGGCCGGGCGGCCCGTAACGTCTCGGGTCAGGTCCACATGTACGCCGACAAGATCACCCCGTCGATGGCGGACGCGATCGACGAGACCAACCGGCGCCGGGCCAAGCAGATCGCGCACAACGAGGCCAACGGGATCAACCCCGAGCCGCTGCGCAAGAAGATCCACGACATCCTCGACGACATCTACCGCGAGGCGGAGGACACCGAGAACAGCCGGGTCGGCGGGGCCGTCCGGCAGCTGTCGCGGGGCAAGGCGCCGGTCAAGGAGACCCGCAGCCGGAGTCGCGGCGCCGCGGCGGCGCCGTCGCGGGAGGGCATGGCCCGGGCCGACCTGGCCAACCTCATCCAGGAGCTCAACGACCAGATGCTCGCCGCCGCGCGGGAGCTCCAGTTCGAGCTGGCCGCCCGGATCCGCGACGAGGTCGCCGACCTCAAGAAGGAACTGCGCGGGATGGATGCCGCCGGGGTGAAGTGACGGACCGGGGTCGGGGGCCGCCGTGCTCACCGAGGCCGTGATCGGACTCCCCGACCCCCGGCTGCGGCCCTACGTGGACCGCTACCTCGGCTACCGCGAGCGCGCGGCCGGCCCGCTCGTGCGCCGCGAGGCGGCCGGCGCCTTCGTGGTGCTGATCCTCGGCTGGGGCGCCCCCCTCGACGTCACCGACCCGCGTGCCGCCGACCGGGGCGCGCACGGGACCAGCGCGTTCCTGGCCGGGCCGTTCGACGCCTGGTGCGCGACCCGCACGGCCGGCGAGGGCGTCGGTGTGCAGGTGCTGCTGACCGCTCCGGCCGCCCGCCGGCTGCTCGGTGTGCCGCTGGGCGAGCTGGCCAACCGGGCGGTCCCGGTCGACCGGCTCGGCGGCTGGCTGGCCCGGCTCCGCGACGAGCTGGCCGAGTTGCCCGACTGGGCCTGCCGGTTCGCCCGGCTCGACGCCGCGCTCGCCGCACGGCTGGCGGTGACCGGGCCGGTCGACCCGCGCCTGCTGGGCGCCTGGCGGCTGCTCGACGGCAGCGGCGGTGGGCTGGGCGTCGGCGCGCTCGCCGACGAGGTCGGCTGGAGCCGCCGCCACCTGGGGGTGCGGTTCCGGGCGGAGTTCGGCCTGCCGCCGAAGACCGTCGCCCGGCTGATCCGCTTCCAGCGGGCGTACGCGACGGTGGGCCGAACGCTGGTCCCCGCGCCGACCGGCGGCGCGGACGCCGCCCCGGGCGCAGCCGGGTGGGCCGAGCTGGCGGTGCGGTTCGGCTACTACGACCAGTCGCACCTGATCCGCGACTTCCGCGAGTTCGCCGGGGCGACGCCCGTGGCGCTGGCCCGGCCCGGGTCGCATTCGTCCAATCCGGCCTGACCTCTCCGGCAGCAGACTCGGGCCATGCGAAGCATCCACCCGGTCCTCCGGTATCCCGACGCCCGCGCCGCCGTCGACTTCCTCCGGTCCGCGTTCGGCCTCACCGTCCACGAGGTGCACGAGGGGCCCGACGGCACGGTGCGGCACGCCCAGCTCGGCTGCGGCGACGGCCTCGTCCTGCTCGGCTCGGGGCCGGCCCCGGCGACCCGGCCGGCCGACGACGACTACCGCGTCTACGTGGCCGTCGACGACGTCGACGCCCACCACGAGCGGGCCCGGACGGCCGGCGCGGAGATCGTCCGGCCGCCCTTCGACACCGACTACGGGTCCCGCGACTACGTGGCCCGCGACCTGGCCGGCCTGGTCTGGTCCTTCGGCACCTACCGGCCCTGACGGCCGCGATAGCTCTCCGCGAGCGAGGTATTGCCCTGAGTGACCGTGATGCGTACTCTCCCACGGTGGGGAGGCGCACATGCCGTTGTCAGCAAGTCCTGTGGTCCGGCGGGTCCGGCTCGGCGCGGAGCTGCGCCGGCTGCGCCGCCGGGAATCGCTCACCCTGGAGCAGGTCTGCGGTCGGCTCGGCTGGGCGTCCACCTCGAAGCTGTCCCGGATCGAGCTGGGGCAGAGCCGACCGGACCTGGCCGATGTGCTCGACCTGCTCGACGTCTACGCCGTGCCGGCCCCCCAACGCGACGAGCTGATCGTCATCGCCCGGGACGCCGCGACCGGCCGTGGCTGGTCGAAGGCGCTGGGCGAGATGGGGGAGCGGCAGCGGGCGTACGCGGAGCTGGAGGCGGGCGCGGTCCGCATCGTGGACTACCAGCCGGCGCTGGTACCCGGGCTGCTCCAGACCCCCGACTACGCGCGGTTGCGGGTGTCGGCCGGCGCGCTGCTCGCCGACGACGTGGATGTGGAGGCCGACGTCCGTGCCCGCGCCGTGCGCCAGGAGGTGCTGTGCCGGCCGGAGCCGCCGGACTACACCGCGCTGATCGACGAGCGCGCCTGCGACCCGGGCGGGCTTCCGGTCGAGGTCTGGCGGGAGCAGCTCCGTCACCTGGCCGTCCTCGCCGAACGGCCGCACGTCACCGTCCGGCTGCTGCCCCGCGACGGGTCCCCCTATGGTGACCTGCATCCCCTCGCGCCGTTCTCCTACTACGCCTACCCAGACCCGGCCGACCCGCGCACCGTGCTGGTGGAGACGCTCACCACCGACCTGCGGCTGGTCGCCGAAACCGACGTCGCCCGCTACGAGCGGCTGGTCGACCGGCTGCTCGCCGCGGCCCTGTCGGAGGAGGAGACGGTGGAGCTGCTGACCCGGCGGCTCGGCCCCGTGCCGGTGCCCCGCCCCCGCGAGCCGCACGGGGGCTGAGGAGGGCGCGGCCCGTGGCGGCGGTGGGCGCGTGGTCACCGGGCCCGGCGCCCCCGATTACCGTCGGGACCGGTGGCCAACGCGTCGAGCGCAGGCTATGTGAGGGGTACGACAGCTCAGGCCGGCACGTCGACGTAGTGCTCGACCTGCGGCGGGCCGGCGAAGTGCGGGCCGATCAGCTCCCGCCACCGCGTGAAGCGCTCGCTCTGCCGGAAGTTGACGTCGTGCGCCTCGACCGAGTCCCACTCGACTAGCAGCACGAACCGGGACGGTGACTCGACGCCGCGGGTCATCCGCACCGAGCGGCAGCCCTCGGTGCCGGCGAGGATCGGGTGCCCCTGCGCGTACGCGGCGGCGAAGTCGTCCTCGTGCCCGGGCGTCACGTCGATCAGCGCGACCTCAAGAACCATGCCCGAAGCCTCGCACGACGGCCGGGGGCGGGTAAGCCCCGGCGGCTGTTCCGCGCGCCACACCCTAGGCGTACTGGCGGGGGGCTTCGGCCGGCCGCGCCTCGGCGTCACGGAGGGCCTGGGTGGTGACCCGGGAGGCGAGCAGGAGCGCGGCGAGCCCGAGTCCGAGGGCCGCGACGAGGAAGGGCGCGCGGATCCCCAGGCCGCGTCCGAGCAGGCCGCCGGCGAGGGCTCCGAGGGGGACGACGCCCAGCACGACCAGGCGGTAGGCGGCCGTGACGCGGCCGAGGAGTTCGTCGGGGACCGCTGCCTGGCGCAGGGTGCTGACGACGATCTGGTTCAGCGAGGTGGCGACGGCGGCGCAGAACATGCCGGCGAGGGCGAGGACCGTGTGGTGACCCAGGCCGAGGATGGCGTAGCTGGCGGCCGGGGTGAGGGCGGCCAGCCAGGTGACCGGGCCGCCGCCGACACGGGGCACGACATGCTCGGCGAGCAGTGAGCCGACGATCGCGCCGGCGGCGGGAACGGCGATGAACAGGCCGTAGCGCGACAGGGGAAGGTCGTAGGGGCCGGTGACCAGCAGGACGAGCAGCCCGCCGGTGGCCGAGCCGAAGAAGTTGATCGCCGCCGAGATGAACGCGACCCGGCGCAGCAGGTCGTGGCGCCAGAAGTGGGCCCACCCGGAGCGGATGTCCTGGCCGATGGTGGTCGGCGTCGAGCGGCGGCGCTCCTGGTCCGCGCTGGTGGGGCGCAGCGCGGGCAGCAGGAGGGCGGCCAGGCCGGCGAGGGCGAACGCGGCCGCGCCGGTGTAGAAGGCCGCTGCTGCCGCCACCGCGAACAACGCCGCACCGGCGGGCGGGCCGATGAAGGTGTTGATGACGGACTGGGTCGCGAACAACCGGCCGTTGGCGCGTTCGAGCTGCTCGCGGGGCAGGAGGCGGGGTGGGATGGTCAGGGCGGCGTTGTCGACCATCGTCTCGGCGCAACCGGCCAGGAACACCGCGGCGTAGAGCAGCGCGACGTGGCGCCACCCGTTCGCCAGGGTCACGGCGAGCAGCGCGAACCCGGCGGCGCGCAGCAGGTTGCCGATGGTGAGGATCCGGCGTCTGTCCATGCGGTCCGCCAGCGCGCCGGCGGGGAGGGTGGCGGCCAGCCAGGGCAGGAACTGCACCACCGTCATGCCCGCCACCACGAGCGGGTCACGGGTCAGCGTGGCGACGAGCAGCGGCGCCGCGGCCTGGAGCAGCCCGTCGGCGAGGTTCGAGGACGCTTGGGACGCCCACAGTGCCGCGAACGATCTGCGTGGGGCGGCGGCAGGCACGATCGGTCTCCCGGTGGCTCTCATGGGTGATTGGTTGATTGGGCATGAGCATGGCAGCTGATAGCCTCACATGCAACAGAGCCTTTGCCCATGAGGGGAGCTGATGGTGAGGTTCGGTCACATCGCCGGCGACCGCATGCTCGACCTGGTGAACACCGTCAGCTGGCGTCTCGGCGGCCCCGAACGCGCCGAGAAGCTGACGACCTTCCTCGACGTCGTCGACTGGTGCGTCGAGTCCGATCTGATCGGCGCGGACGAAGCCGCGGCCCTGCGCGACCTCGCCGGCCGGGACGAGGCCGGAGCCGAGCGGGAGCGGCAACAGGTCGTCGAGGCGCGCGAGGCGGCCTACGCCACGCTCTTCGAGGCCGACCCCGAGGCCGCCGCGGACCTCGCGGCCAGGTACCGGGCGGCGATCGCCGCGGCCGACCTGGTCCGCGCGGGCGACCGCTGGGAATGGCGGGACCGGGAGGTCGACATCCGCCTGCCCCGCAACCGCATCGTCCGCGGGCTCGTGGCTCTCACCCAGCGCGACGATCTCGACCGCCTCCACCAGTGCGAGGACGCCAAGTGCGGCTGGGTCTATCTCGACACGTCACCGCGGCGGAACCGCCGCTGGTGCAACACGAAGGACTGTGGGGACCGCAACCGCGCCCGCGCCTACTACGCCCGGCAGAAGGCGAGGAGCCGGTAGCCCTGATCCGTCCACCGCCGAGGCTCGATCGACGTCTCCGGTCGGGACCTCTAGGGTGGGCGCTCGGGAAACGGGGGAGGGGACACCATGCTGGACTGGCTCACCGCCACGGCGTTCACCGTCCTGGGCGCCGGCACCACCTGGGCGGAGGTGCTCGGCTTCGCCACCGGCGTGGTCAACGTCTGGCTGGTGGCCCGGCAGCACATCGCGAACTGGCCGATCGGCATCGCCAACGTGCTGCTGCTGATGCTGCTGTTCTGGACCGCCGGCCTGTACGCGGACGCGGGCCTCCAGATTGTCTACGTCGTCCTCGGCGTCTACGGCTGGTGGCACTGGCTCTTCGGCGGGGAGCGGCGTAGCCGGCTGACCGTGGCCCGGACCAGCGGGCGGGAGTGGTGGGCGCTCGGCGTGGCCGGGGTGCTGCTCACGGCCGGGCTCTGGGTGCTGCTGGACCGGGCCACCGACTCCACGGTGCCGCTGGCCGACGCGGTCACCACCGCGCTGTCGCTGCTGGCCACCTACGGCCAGACCCGCAAGCTGGTGGACAGTTGGTGGCTGTGGATCGCCGCCGACCTGATCTACATCCCGCTCTACGCGTACAAGGGACTCTGGCTGACCGGCGGCCTCTACCTGATCTTCCTGGCACTCTGCGTGGTCGGCCTGCGGGAGTGGCGCGCGGACCTGCGCCGGCGGTCGGCGGCGACCCCGGTGCCGCCGGGCCCGGCCCCCGTCGCGGCGTGAGCGTGCGGACCGCGCCGGGCCGGGAGTTCCGGCACGGCCTGGTGGTGGGCAAGTTCTACCCGCCGCACGCCGGGCACCACGCGCTGATCGAGGCGGCCGCGGCCCGGTGCGCGGCGGTCACCGTGGTGGTGGCCCCGTCCCGGCGCGAGTCGATTCCGCTCGACCTGCGCGTCGACTGGCTGCGCGAGGCCCACGCCGGGACACCGTGGGTGCGGTTCGTCGGGCGGTACGACGACCACCCGGTCGACTACGCCGACCCGGCGATCTGGGACCTGCACTGCGCGGTGTTCGCCGACGCACTCGGCGGGCGGCCGGTGGACGCGGTCTTCTCCTCCGAGGCGTACGGCGAGGAGCTGGCCCGCCGGTTCGACGCGGCCGCGGTGTGTGTGGACCTGGACCGGCGTGCGGTGCCGGTCTCCGGCACCGCCGTGCGTGCCGATCCGGCGGCGCACTGGCGGCGGCTGAGCCCGCCGGTGCGGGCCTGGCTGGCCCGCCGGGTGGTGGTGGTCGGGGCCGAGTCGACCGGCACCACGACGATGGCGGCGGCGCTCGCCGCCCATTACGGCACGCCCTGGGTCCCGGAATACGGCCGCGAGCTGACCGAGCGCAAGCTCACCGGGCTGCGGCGCACCCGGCCGGAGGCGACGATCTTCGACGTCACGTGGGACCGGCAGGACTTCGCCGAGGTGGTGCGCGAGCAGCAGGCCGCCGAGGACGCGGCGGCCCGGACCAGCGGCCCGCTGCTGTTCTGCGACACCGATGCGCGGGCCACCGCGATCTGGGAGGAGCGCTACCTCGGGTCCTCGTCGGAGGCGGTCCGCGCGGCCGCCCGCCGGCCGGCGCTGTATCTGCTGACCGGCCACGAGGGGGTGCCCTTCGCCGACGACGGGCTGCGCGACGGGGAGCACCTGCGGGCGTGGATGACCGGCCGGTTCCGGGAGGAGCTGGCCGGTTGCGGGGTGCCGGTGGTCGAGTTGCACGGTCCGCACGAGCGGCGACTGGCCACGGCGGTCGCCGCCTGCGACGCCCTCCTGGCCGCGGGCTGGCCCTTCAACGAGCCCCTGACGCCTGACACCTAGCCTCCTAGGACGCCCTGCGTATCGAGACCTGTCCCACACCGGAACACTCGCACCCTGGCAAACAGGACCCCCGGAGATGCGCCACCCGGGGCAGATGGTGAACAATGGCGGCCGAGGAGGGGAGTATTCCCCCGCGACGGAGTCGTCAGCACGGAAGAGCGCCGGCCCCCCGGTGGCACGACCCGGCTCCGTCGGTCAGCGATCCGCATCCCGGGTCGGTGGCGGAAGAGACCTCCGACAGTCACCAGAGTCAGCGTCGACGCACCCCGGCCCCTCACCCGGCGTACGGTGTGCCCGACGCTGTGTGTCTGCCGGAGGATGGATTTGAACGTGTCCGGATTGGTGTGGGCGGGGACCCTGGTCGTCATGACCGCGGTCCTGCTGGTCGACCTGTTCATCATCGGTCGCCGCCCGCACGAGCCCAGCGTCCGCGAGTCGAGCCTGTGGGTCGGCTTCTACGTGGGGCTGGCCCTGCTCTTCGGTGCCGGGTTGTGGCTCACCTCAGGCCCCAGCGTGGCGGGCCAGTTCTACACCGGTTGGCTCACCGAATACAGCCTCTCGGTGGACAACCTCTTCGTCTTCGTGATCATCATGGCCCGCTTCGGGGTGCCCCGGCGGTACCAGCAAAAGGTGCTGCTCATCGGCATTGTGCTCGCGCTGGTCATGCGCGGCGGCTTCATCGCCGCCGGCGCCGCCCTGATCTCACAGTTCTCCTGGGTCTTCTACATCTTCGGCGCGTTCCTGATCTACACGGCGGTCAACCTGGCCCGCCAGGGTGAGCCGGACGAGGACGAGTTCAGCGAGAATCTGCTGATCCGGTGGAGCCGCAAGGCGCTGCCGCTGTCCCGTGACTTCGACGGGGCGCGGATGACCACCCACGAGAACGGGCGGCGCCTGTTCACGCCCATGCTGATCGTGATGATCGCGATCGGCACCACCGACCTGATCTTCGCGCTCGACTCGATCCCGGCGATCTTCGGCATCACCCAGGAGCCGTACCTGGTCTTCACCGCGAACGTGTTCGCGCTGATGGGCCTGCGGCAGCTCTACTTCCTGCTCGGCGGCCTGCTGGACCGGCTGATCTATCTCAGCTACGGCCTCGCCGTGGTGCTCGGCTTCATCGGGGTCAAGCTGGTCCTGGAGGCCCTTGCCGACAACAACCTGCCGTTCGTCAACGGTGGCGAGCACGTGGGCTGGGCCCCGCACATCCCGATCTGGCTCTCGCTCACCGTCATCCTCGGCACCCTCGCCGTGGCCACGGCGGCCAGCCTGCTCAAGTCGTCCCGCGACCGGCGCCGCGAGCTGGCCGAGGCCCGCCGCTGACCGGACCCGCGCGAGAAGGGGCGCCCCCGTGGTCGGGGGCGCCCCTTTCGGCGTACGGGGTCAGATGCGTACGGGGTCAGATCCGGTGGGCGCCGACCAGGGTGGCCTCCCGGTCCGGCGGGAGCCGCTCCTCGACGACCCGGCGCTTCACGTAGCAGGCGTGCAGCATCCGCCGTACCTCGCCCTGCGGCTCGGTGCTGACGATGCCCACGTGGTGGATCCGCCGGCCCGGCCGGGCGAAGAAGTAGAGGTCGCCGGGGCGCTCCTCGCCCAGCGCCAGGGGAGTGGTCGCCTCGGCCTGGTCGTCGGCGTCCCGTGGCAGGGTGAGGCCGTAGCGGCGCCAGGCCAGGTGCACCAGGCCCGAGCAGTCGATGCCGTCGGTGGACAGCCCGCCCCAGATGTAGATCAGGTCACGCAGCCGCTCGGCGAGGGCCAGCACCTCCTTGGCCTCCGGCCGCTCGGCGGGCAGCGGGACCAGGTCACCCTCCGGGGCCCAGAGCGGGTCGGGGTGCCCCGGCGCGAGGACCGGCCGCCAGCCGTCCACGGGCCGCCCGGCCGGGGTGAGGCGGGTGCCGAGCACCACGCGGGACAGGGCCGGCGGGCCGTCCGGGGCGGCGCGCAGCGCGGTGTGGGCGGCGTCCACGACCAGCGGGGTGGCCGGCGGGCCGGACTCGGCCGGTGCGGTGAGCTGGGCGGCGGGCAGCCACCCCGGATAGCCGCGGAGGTCGAGCTTGGCGGCGGGCTGCGCCAGCGCCACGACGTGCGCCCAGCCGTCGGCGCGCACCTCGGTGACCAGTACCCGCTCGCCGAGCAGCAGCTGGGTCAGGACGCAGTCGCCGACCTGCTGGTCGCGGTCCATGCCGGCGATCCAGGCGGCGACGTCCGGTGGGTCGGCCAGCGCGGGGCTGTCGACGGGGCGGACCGCCTCGGGCCTGGTCCAGAGGGTCGCCACCGGCACCCGGACAACGGCCTCGCGGCCCGGTTGAACCTCCATGCCCACCCCCACCTCACGTGCCCTTGGGCGACTTTATGAAAAATTCCAACGGCACTCAACCGCGCGCTTGAACCTTTGCTTCACTCACGTGCGCGATGCCGAGGCCCGGGGCGTCCGGCAGCACGACGGTCGCGCCGTCGTACCGGATCCCGCCGGCCACCGGCGACCAGGCCAGCCACCAGGCGGCATCGAGATCCGAGACGGCCGTGGTGCCGTAGGCGGCGACCAGGCTCGCCGCCGCGCCGAGGCCCACCTGGCTCTCCATCATCGAGCCGACGATGGTGCCCATGCCATGGGCGGCGGCCAGGTCGAGCAGCGTCCGGGCGGTGTGCAGGCCGCCGCACTTGGCCAGCTTGACGTTGACCATGTCGGCCGCCCGCCGGCGGATGACCTCGACCAGGTCGCGCAGGTCGAACACCGACTCGTCGGCGAGGATCGGCAGCTCCACCCGGTCGCTGACCCAGGCCAGCCCGTCCAGGTCCCGCCGGTGCACCGGCTGTTCGACCAGCTCGACGTCGAGCCCCGCGTCCTCGATGCCACGGATCACCCGCACCGCCTCGCGCGGGGTCCAGCCCTGGTTGGCGTCCAGCCGGATCCGCACCTCGGGCCCGACCGCGGCGCGGACCGCGCGTACCCGGTCCAGGTCGCCCCGCGCGTCGGTGCCGACCTTGAGCTTCAGCACGGTGAACCCCTCGGCCCGGCGCCGGGCGGCCGCCGCGGCCAGATCGACCGCGTCGCCGGCGGCCAGGGTGACGTCCGTGGGGACGCGCAGCGTGGTGCCGCCGAGCAACCGCACCAGGGGTACGCCGAGCCGCCGCGCGGCCAGGTCGTGCAGGGCGACGTCGACGGCGGCCCGGGCCGACTCGTTGCCCACCACCGCGCGGCGCACCTCGGCGCAGCGGGCCTGGAGGTCGTCGGCGTCACGCCCGGTCAGCAGCGGCCCGAGCAACTGCTGCACGCACGCCTCGGCGCCGGCGATCGACGCGCCGGTCACCTGCCAGACCTGTGGCGCCTCGCCGAAACCCGACCGCCCGTCGGTGTCCACCACCTCGACGACCAGGGTGTCCACGGTGGTCGTGCGGCGCAGCGCGGTGACGAACGGGGTGTGTAAGGGGGCCGAGAGCCGGTGGGTGCGTACCGCCGCGATCGTCATGTGGGGCACCCTATACGGAGCCGACGGCGATCAGGGGAGGGCCGATGACCGGGCGGGACTGGGAGCTGGTGGGCGCGCCGAACGCCCGTGACCTGGGCGGGCTGCCCACCGCCGACGGGCGGCGGGTACGCGCCGGTCGGCTGATCCGCACCGCGGCGCTGGGCCGGCTCACCGATGAGGACCTGCCGGTGCTGGGCAAGCTCGCCCCGGCCTGCGTGGTGGACCTGCGGCACGCCACCGAGCAGGCGGTCGCCCCGCCCGACCGGCTGGCCGGCGAGCCCCGGCTGGTGCACCTGCCGGTCTACGACGCGGCCCACCCGGTGTTCACGTACGTCTCGGCGGTGCTGCTCGGCCACGACCTCGACGCGTACGAGGAGTTGGCCCGCGACGGCATGCCGGGGGCGATGGCCGGGATCTACCGCTGGTTCGTCACCGGCGAGTCGGCGCGGGAGGGGTTCGGGGAGGCGGTGCGGCTGGCCGCTGACGGGGCGAACCTGCCGCTGCTGTTCCACTGCTCGGCCGGCAAGGACCGCACCGGCTGGCTGTCGGTGGTGCTGCTCACCGCGCTCGGCGTGGGCGAGCCGGCCATCCGGGCCGACTACCTGCGGCACAACGAGCTGACTGAGAGCCTGCGCGAGGTGCTGCTGGCCGCGATGACCCGCCGCCGGCCGGACCTGGACCCGGCGGTGGCCCGGCCGCTGCTGGAGGTGCGGCCGGCGTACCTGGACGCCGCCTACGACGAGGTGCGCCGGGTGCACGGCACGTTCGACGCGTACCTGCGTGACGGCCTGGGGCTCACCGACGCGACGCTGGCGGCCCTGCGGGCGAATCTGCTGGAGTAGCGGTCACCCGGCCAGGTCGTGGCGGGCCGCCCAGACCTGCGCGGAGACGTGGGCGATGAGGCGGCAGGCGTCGTCCTCGGCCTCCTCGCCGCTCGGGCCGCCGTCGGCCAGGTCGGTGGTCGTGCAGACCACGACGGCGTACGGCGGGGCGTCGTCGGGGAAGACCACGCCGGCGCCGTGCCGGATGCCGCGTACCCAGCCGTTCTTGTGCGCGATGCGGGTGCCCTCGGGCAGCCCGGCGGCGAGGTCCTCGCGGTGCTCCTGGGCGAACAGCACGTCCAGCATGGACGCGCAGCCGGCCGGCGAGGCCAGCGGACCCGGCTGGTGCGCGCCCAGCGCCAGCCCGCCGAGCAGGGCGGCCAGGTCGGCGGCGGTGACCAGGTTGTCGATGCCGGCGTCGCGGGCCGCGAAGTCCTCGATGCCCCGGCCGGTGACGCTGTGCCGGGCCCCCGCCAGCGTCCACGCCTCGGCCACCGACGGCAGCCCGACCTGACCGATGCAGATGTTGGTGGCCAGGTTGCTGGAGCGGACGATCATCCGTTCGGCGAGCCAGCGCAGCGGCGCCTCACCGCCCACCCGCGCCCAGACGGCGTCGTCGTTGTCGTAGCTGCGGGCGTTGGTGAACCGGGGCGCGCCGGGCAGGGCGGAGTCGAAGCTGTTGCGTACCGGGACGGGGGCGTCCAGGTCCAGCCGGCCGTCCTCGGCGGCACGGTGCAGCGCCACCAGGACGGCGACCTTCATGGTGCTGGCCGCGTAGTGGGTGGCGTCGGCGTGCCGGGTCCAGGTGGGCGGGGCGCCGAGCCGCCCCACGTACGCCGAGACGGTGCCGGGCACCTTGTCCAGGTGCGCGTCGAGATCCTCCCAGGTCATGCCGGTGACCGTAGCGGATCATCGCGGCGGGCGGGGCTGCGGTCCGGCCCCTGCCGGGGCTAGCGTGCGGAGATGACGACCGCCGCGTACGACGCCATCGCCGACTGGTACGAGGAGTACGCCACCGACACCTCCGCGGACTACATGGACCGGGTCCGCCGGCAGCTCGCCGACCTGCTCGGCAACGGGTCGGGCCGCTGTCTGGATCTGTGCTGCGGCACCGGCGTGCACGCTGCGGAGCTGCGCCGGCTGGGGCGGGACCCGCTCGGGGTCGACCTCTCCGGCGGCCAGCTGCGGTACGCCCGTACCCGGCTTCCGGTGGCCCGGGGCGACGCCACGCGGCTGCCGGTCGCCGACGCGAGCGTGCCCGCCGTGACCTGCGTGCTCGGGCACACCGACCTGCCGGACTATCCGGCGGTGATCGCGGAGGCGGCCCGGGTCCTGGCCCCCGGCGGGCGCTTCGTCCACGTGGGGGTGCACCCCTGCTTCACCGGCGCGTTCGCCGACCGCTCCGACCCGGCCCGCATCGTCATCGACGGCGGTTACGCCGACCGGGCCCGTACCTTCCGCGCCTGGAATCCGAGCGGTGTGCGAGCGCGGGTGGGCGCCTGGCACGTCCCCCTGGCCGACCTGCTCAACGCGGTGACCGCCGCGGGTCTCACCCTGGCCCGAGTCCAGGAGTCGGGCTCCACACCCATCCCCGACATCCTGGCCCTCCAAGCCACCAAACCCTGACCCACCCGGTGCCGCCCCCACGGCCTCCGCCGCCCCGCGCGTTGATCATGAAGCAGCGGCGGTGTCGATCTCCAGAACTGCCGCAAACTTCATGATCGCCGGGGCGGGCGGGAGTGGGCGGCGGGAGTGGGTCCCCGGGACGGGCGGAGCCCGGCCGCCGGGGTGGGCGGGCCGGGCTCCGGGGTGGCCGTGTGGTCAGCCGGCGTGCTTGCGGCGGGCGGCCATCCGGCCGCGCTGGGTCTGGTCCAGCACCACCTTGCGGATGCGCACCGCGGCCGGGGTCACCTCGACGCACTCGTCCTCGCGGCAGAACTCGAGGGCCTGCTCCAGCGACAGCTTGCGCGGCGGGATCAGCTTCTCGGTCTCGTCCGCGGTCGACGACCGCATGTTGGTGAGCTTCTTCTCCTTGGTGATGTTGACGTCCATGTCGTCGGAGCGGGAGTTCTCGCCGACGATCATGCCCTCGTACACCTCGGTGCCCGGCTCGACGAAGAGCTGGCCGCGCTCCTGGAGGTTGGTCATGGCGAACGCCGTGACCGAGCCGGAGCGGTCGGCGACCAGCGAGCCGTTGTTGCGGGTGCGCAGCTCGCCGAACCACGGCTCGTATGACTCGAAGACGTGGTGCAGGATGCCGGTGCCCCGGGTCTCGGTGAGGAACTCGGTGCGGAAGCCGATGAGGCCGCGCGCCGGGACCAGCCACTCCATCCGGATCCACCCGGTGCCGTGGTTGACCAGCTGCTCCATCCGGCCCTTGCGGGTGGCGAGGAGCTGGGTGATCGCGCCCAGGTACTCCTCCGGGGCGTCGATGGTCAGCCGCTCGACCGGCTCGCAGGTCTTCCCGTCGATCTCCTTGGTGACGACCTGCGGCTTGCCGACGGTCAGCTCGTAGGACTCGCGGCGCATCTGCTCCACCAGGATCGCCAGGGCCAGCTCACCGCGGCCCTGCACCTCCCAGGCGTCCGGCCGCTCGGTGGGCAGCACCCGCAGCGACACGTTGCCGATCAGCTCCTTGTCGAGCCGGTCCTTGACCATCCGGGCGGTGACCTTGGCACCCTTGACCCGGCCGACCAGCGGCGAGGTGTTGGTGCCGATGGTCATCGAGATGGCCGGCTCGTCGACGGTGATCAGCGGCAGCGGGACCGGGTTCTCGGCGTCGGCCAGGGTCTCGCCGATCATGATCTCCGGGATGCCGGCGACCGCGATGATGTCGCCCGGGCCGGCGCTCTCGGCCGGCTTGCGCTCCAGGCCCTCGGTCATGAGCAGCTCGGAGATGCGTACCCGCTGGCTGCTGCCGTCGGTGCGGCACCAGGTGACCGTCTGGCCCTTGCTGATGGTGCCCTGCCGGACCCGGCACAGCGCCAGCCGGCCGAGGAACGGCGAGGCGTCGAGGTTGGTGACGTGCGCCTGAAGCGGCGCCTCCTCCTCGTACGCGGGGGCCGGGATGGTGTCCAGCAGGGTGCGGAACAGCGGCTCCAGGTTGTGGCTGTCGTCGGGCACCGCGCCGTCGGCGGGCTGGGTCAGCGAGGCGATGCCGTCGCGGGCGCAGGCGTAGACGATCGGGAAGTCGATCTGCTCCTCGTCGGCGTCCAGGTCGAGGAAGAGCTCGTAGGTGTCGTCCACGACCTCCTTGATCCGGGCGTCGGGACGGTCCACCTTGTTGATCACCAGGATGATCGGCAGCCGGGCGCGCAGCGCCTTGCGGAGCACGAACCGGGTCTGCGGCAGCGGGCCCTCGCTGGCGTCGACGAGCAGCACCACACCGTCGACCATGGTGAGGCCGCGCTCGACCTCGCCGCCGAAGTCGGCGTGCCCCGGGGTGTCGATGATGTTGATGGTCACCGCCTCGGAGCCGTCCGCCGGCAGGTAACGCACGCCGGTGTTCTTGGCGAGGATGGTGATGCCCTTCTCCCGCTCGAGGTCCATCGAGTCCATGACCCGCTCGGTGTCCTCACCACGGGCGCCGTAGGCGCCGGCCTGCCGCAACATGGCGTCGACCAGGGTCGTCTTGCCGTGGTCGACGTGGGCGATGATGGCGACGTTGCGGAGGTCGGTGCGTAGCTGCATACCCTCCATACTCCTGTCTGCGGTTGCCGGGGCACGCCTCGGGGTCACCCCCGAGATCGCCCGGATCTCTGCCGAAAGTGCTGTCCCGACCGTTCCAGCGACTGGCATGCTGGCTCCCGTGCGGGGGACCGGATGCCTGACCTGCTGAACTGGCTGCAGGGGCTGCCGCCTCTGCTGATCTACCTGGTCGCCGCGACGATCGTCGCGGGCGAGACCGCGGTGATCTTCGGGCTGCTGGTGCCGGGTGAGGCGACCCTGCTGCTGGTCGGCTTCCTAGCGTACGCGGGGACGCTGCGCCTCGTCCCCACGCTGCTGGCCATGACCGCTGCCGCCGTGATCGGAGACACACTCGCCTATCGCGCGGGCCGGCGGTACGGGCCAAGGCTGCGTGCCTCCGGCCTCGGTGCCCGGATCGGGCCGCAGCGCTGGCGGCGCGCCGACTCGCTGCTCGATCGGCTCGGCGGCCGGGGTGTGCTGGCGGCCCGCTGGGTGGCGTTCGCCCGCACCCTGGCGCCCCGGCTGGCCGGCGCGGCCGGCCTGCCCTACCGGCGGTTCGCGCCGTGGAACCTGGCCGGGGTGGTGAGCTGGGTCGGCGCCTCGGTGCTGGTCGGCTACGCCGCCGGCGAGTCCTACGAGCGGGTGTCCCGGTTCCTGGGCCGGGCCACCGGAGCGGTGCTCGTGCTGCTGGTGTGCCTGATCGGGGTGGTGCTGGCCGGCCGCTGGCTGGGGCGCAACCCGGACCCGGCGCGGGCGCTGGCCGCCCGGGCCGCCGCCCTGCCACCGCTGCGCTGGCTGCGCGCCCGCTACGGGGTGCTGTTCTTCCTGATCGCCATGCGGTTCGGCCCGGCCGGGACACTGCTGATCAATCTGGCCGCCGGCCTGCTGCTGCTGTTCGCCGCCGGGCTGGCCGTCGCGGCGGTGCTGGAGGCGGTGGTCCGGCACAGCGGGCTCGGGGTGCTCGACGGGCTCGTCGCCGACTGGTTCGCCGCCCGGCGTACCTCCGGGGTGGCCGACGCGGCGCTGGCCGCGGTCTCGGTGCTGCGCGGCTGGGTGCTGATCGCCGCGGTGGCCCTGGTGGCCGCGGTGGTGGCCTGGCGGAACCGGCCCTGGCGCGCCGACCTGCTCAGCGTGCTCGGCACGGTGGGGGCGTTCGTGCCGCTGGTGGTGCTGGTGGTGGTCGCCGGCCTGACCGGGCCGGGCGGCCCGGACGCCGCCCCGGACCTGCGGCCCACCCAGACCGCGGTGGTCACGGCGAGCTTCGGCACCCTCGCGTGGCTGCTGTCCCGGGGCGCGCGCTGGCCGGTGGCGGTGGCCGTCTGGACGGGTGCGCTGGCCGGGGTGGTCGCCGTCACCGGGGCCCGGCTCTACCTGGGGTGGAGCACGGCCAGCGGCACGGCCACGTCGGTGCTGCTCGGCGCGGCCTGGGTCACCGTGTTCGTGGTCGCCTGGGCCACCCGGGACCACGCGGTCGGGGACGCTGCCTCGCCCGGTCCGGACGGACCGGCCACAGGGGACGGACCGCCCCGGCCGCGGGCCTCCCGGCCGGCGTCGCGGGTACCCCGCCGGCCCGCCGATCCCTGCTAGGGTGCGGCGGACGGCCACGGGGGAGGTCCGATGCGACGAGGAGTGGGCCGCTGGGCCACGGCGGCGGTGGCCGCGCTACTGGCGGCGACGGTGCTCACCGGATGTGGCGGCGAGGAGCCGACCCGCGAGGTGGCCGTCGAGGTGACCGGCGAGGTGCCGGTCGAGGCGCCCGCGGACGAGCCGGCCGACGGGCCCAGCGACGAACCGCCGGCGGTCGCCGCGATGGGCGCGAAGCCCAGCGTCAAGCCCAGCCCGAGCGCGTCGGCGAAGCCGAAGCCCAAGCCGACCCGCACCACCACCGGTCCGCTGGCCAAGCCGAAGCCGCCCACCGAGACCCAGGTGCCGCCGCCCCCGCCGAAGCCGCCGGCGAGCGGGTGCGAGCCCAGCTACCGGGGCAGCCAGGCGACCCGCAGCCAGGTGAAGGCGGCGCTGTCCGATGCGGCGGCGCGCACCTACTGGCCCACCTCCGCGCCGGACATCAAGATCCCGCTGACCCTCATGAAGGCGACCGCCTGGCAGGAGAGCGGCTGGCAGTCCAACATCGTGGCCTGCGACGGCGGCATCGGGCTGATGCAGGTCATGCCGGCCACCGCGGACTGGATGAACCAGCGGTTCGGCCAGTCGTACGACATCGACGCCTACCGCGACAACGCCTACCTGGGCGGCACCTACCTGGCGTGGCTCACCAAGTACATCGGTGACATGTACTTCGAGTCGGACTACCGGTTGGACGCCTCGCTCTGCACGTCGGAGCTGAACTCCTGCCTGCTCAACGCGGTGATCGCCGCGTACAACTACGGGCACGGTGCGGTGGCCCGCGAGGGCGAGCCGCTGGCCATCCCCAATCCGCAGTACGTGCGCAACGTGCGGGCGCTGATGACCGAGTGCGTCTGCCTGACCTACTGAGCTGACGCGGCGGGGCCCCAGCGGATGATCGCCGGGGCCCCGCCCTCGTCTCAGTCCCGCGCGCCGGCCGGCGTCGCGGGCGCCGTGGGCGCCTGCGCCGGTGCGTCGGGTTCGGGGGCGATCCGTCCCGGCCACCAGAACCGGTCGCCGAGTGTGAACGCCAGCGCCGGCACCAGCACGGTGCGGACCAGCAGCGTGTCCAGCAGGACGCCGACGCAGACGATGATCCCGATCTGGGTGAGGGTGATCAGCGGCAGCACGCCGAGCACCGCGAAGACCGCGGCCAGCAGCACGCCCGCGCTCGTGATGACGCCGCCGGTGACCCGCAGCGCGGAGAGCATGCCGTCGCGGGTGCCGGTGCGCCGGGCGTCCTCCCGGGCCCGGGTGACCAGGAAGATGTTGTAGTCGACGCCGAGCGCCACGAGGAAGACGAAGGCGAGCAGCAGCACCCCGCTGTCCAGCGCCGGGAAGTCCAGCACGTGGTCGAAGAGCAGCCAGGCCGCGCCGAGGCTGGCGAAGAACGAGGCGATCACGGTCAGCACCAGCAGCAGCGGGGCCAGCAGGCCGCGCAGCAGCAGCACCAGCACCGCCCCGATCAGCAGCAGGATGAGCGGCAGGATCAGCTGGAGGTCCCTGGTGTTGGCCTCGTTCGAGTCGTAGGTCGCGGCGACCGGGCCACCGACGAGGGCGCCGTCGGGGGCGTCCGCGCCGTCGACGGCGGGCGGTGCGGAATCCGGTACGGCGGCCACGGCGTCGCGCAGCGCCACCACGGCCCGGTCGGAGGCGGCGCTGCCGGGCTCGGCGGTGAGCACCACGTCGATCTGGGCGACCCGGTCTCCGGCGGCGCCGGGACGGGCGGAGGCGACCCCGTCGACGTCGCCGGCGGCGGCGAGGACCGCGGGTGCGGCCTGCGGGTTGGTGAGCACCGCCACCGGCTGGGTGCTGCCGGCCGGGAACGCCCGCGCGAGCGTCTCCGCCCCGGCGACCGCCTCGGGCTTCTCGCTGAACTGCTCGGTCTCGGACAGGCCGGTGCGGATGCCCAGGCCGCCGAGGGCGAGCCCGGCGAGCAGCAGGACGGCGAGCGCGGCCACCGGCAGCGGCCGGCGGACGACCAGTTCGCCGAGAGGGCCCCAGATCCGTCCCTCACGAGCGGCGCTGCCGACGCGGGGGACGAACGGCCAGAACAGGCGCCGGCCGAACAGCAGCAGGGCGGCGGGGAGCACGAACAGGGCGGAGAGCATGGCGAGGATCACACCGGTGGCGCAGGCCAGGGCGAGCGCCCGGTTGGTCTCCTGCTCGGAGAGCAGCAGGGTGAGTACGCCGAGGACGACGGTGCTGCCGCTCGCCAGGATCGGCTCGGCGGTGCGGCGCAGCGCGGCACGCATGGCGGCGAACCGGTCCTCCTCCCGGCGCAGTTCCTCCCGGTAGCGCGCGATGAGCAGCAGGGCGTAGTTGGTCGCGGCGCCGAACACCAGCACACTGGCGATGCCGGTCACCTGCCCGCTGGGCAGATAGATGCCGACGGCGGGCACGAGGGACTCCACCACGCGCAGCGTGATCTGCTCGGTGGCGCCCACCACCAGCAGCGGTACGAGCCACAGGAACGGGCTGCGGTAGGTGACCAGCAGCAGCACCGCCACCACCGCGGCGGTGAACAGCAGCAACGTGGTGTCCGCGCCCTCGAACACCTTGCCGAGGTCGGCGGTGAACGCCGGCCCGCCGGTGACCTCGACATTCAGGTCACCGGGCAGGTCGCCGACCGCCTCGCGGAGCTTCTCCACCTCGTCGACCACGGCCCGTGGGCTGCCCTCGGTGGACAGCGGCACCGCGACCAGCGCCACGGTGCCGTCCGGGGACACCTGTGCGGGGGAGACCCGCCCACCGGCGGCGAGGGAGCTCAGCTCACCCGCGATGCCGTCGAGCACACCGCGGTCCGCGCCGGTGAGCGGCGCCTGGTCGGCGCGGCTCACCACCACCAGGGCGGTCTGGGAGTCCTTGGAGGGCAACTGCTCCTGGAGCCGTTCGACCTGCGTCGACTGCCATCTCGCGGACAGGCCGGTGTCGGAGACGGGATCGGGATTGTCGGGCTTGGGCAGCCCGAAGGCGACCACGCCGACGACGAGCGCGGCGGCCAGGGTGAGCCAGGCGGCGAGCCGGCCCCGGACGACGCGGGTGAACAGTGACATCGGGAGCCCTCACATGAATGGTCGTGGAGATTCTCTTCTAACAAGTATCTTGATGAGCGAGATTATCCGGGGTGGCTCTATGCTGCAACCGGACCGGTTGGGACAGGGGGTGGCGGCGAGACGTGAGCGCGCAGAGCATGTACCGGCGACGGGACGACCCGCGCGGGCAGATGATCGCGGACATCACCAACGACCTGCGCCGCTATTCGACGGAGGCGCAGCACGTCGGGCACGCGTTCGCCGGCCTGCACGGTCTCAACGCCACCGACCTGCACGCGCTCATCGCGGTGATGGACGCCGAACTGTTCGGTGACCCGATCACCCCCGGGCGGCTGGGGGAGGTGCTCGACCTCTCCTCGGGCTCGGTGACCGCGCTCGTCGACCGGCTGGAGCGGGGCGGGCACATCCGGCGCGACCGGGACACCGCCGACCGGCGCAAGGTGTTCCTGCACTACGCCGACCGGGGCGCCACCCTGGCCCGTGACTTCTTCGGCCCGCTCGGGCAGCGCACGGACGAGGTGATGGGCCGGTTCAGCGACGAGGAGCTGGCCGTGGTGCACCGGTTCATGGCCGAGATGGTGGTCTCGATGCGTGAGCACCGGGATGCCGTGCGCGCGGCCCGGGGCGAGCCCCGGCGCGGCGCGACGGAACGCGCCGCGGACTGAGCGTGCGGCCGCTGGTCACCCGGCTCGCCGCGGCGGCGCTGCGGCTGCCCGCCGCCCGGACCGGGCGGGTCACCGTCACCCGGGACCTCCCGGTCCGGGTCCGCGACGGGGTGACGCTGCGCACCGACCACTACGCGCCGGACCTGCCCGGTGCGGCCTGCGTGCTGATCCGCACCCCGTACGGGCGGGGTGGTCCGGTCCGGCTGCTCGGGCGCCTCGTCGCCGAGCGCGGGTACCACGTGGTGATCCAGTCCTGCCGGGGCACGTACGGCTCCGGCGGCGAGTTCGCCCCGCTGGTGCACGAGCGCGACGACGGGCTGGACACCCTCGACTGGCTGCGCCGGCAGCCCTGGTGGACCGGCGCGTTCGGCATGTTCGGCGCCAGCTACCAGGGGTTCGTGCAGTGGGCGGTCGCCGCCGAGGCGGCCGACGAGCTGCGCGCCATGGTCGCCGTGGTCACCGCCTCGGCCACCCGGGACTCGACGTACGCGGGCGAGTCGTTCGCGCTGGACACGGTGCTCACCTGGGCGGAGCTGCTCCAGGCGCAGACCGTGCCCTGGCTGGCCCGGCAGTGGGAGCTCAAGCGCGGGCAGCCCCGGCTCACCCGGGCGCTGGCGCACCTGCCGCTGGCCGAGGCGGACCGGATCGCCACCGGGGTGACCGTGCCGTTCTTCCAGGAGTGGCTGCGCCACCACACCCCGGACGCCGACTACTGGCGGACCCGGATCTTCGGCGACCGGATCGCCGAGGTGCGTGCGCCCGTGGCGATGGTCAGCGGCTGGCAGGACATCTTCCTCCCCGCCCAGCTCGACGACTACGCGCGGCTCCGGGCGGCCGGCGCCCGCCCCCGGCTGACGATCGGGCCGTGGACCCACGGCAGCCCCGGCCTGCTCGTGGCGGCCCTGCGCGAGGGGCTCGACTGGCTCGACGAGCACCTGGCGGGGCGCCCGGCGCCGGGCCGTGCGCCGGTCCGGGTGCACGTCGCCGGGTCCGGCGGCGGCTGGCGTGACCTGCCCGACTGGCCCCCGCCCGCCGAGCCGGCCCGCTGGCACCTGCACGCCGGCGGCGCGCTCGCCACCGAGCCGCCGGCCCGCTCCGCACCCGACCGGATCCGCTACGACCCGGCCGACCCCACGCCGTCGCTCGGCGGCCCGCTGCTGGTCGCCCAGCGGGCCGGTGCCGTGGACAACCGGCCGGTCGAGGCCCGGCCGGACGTGCTGACCTACACCAGCGCGACCCTGGCCACGCCGGTCGAGGTGCTCGGCCCGGTGCGGGCCGAGATCCACGTCCGCAGCGAGCTGTCCTACCTGGACGTCTTCGTCCGGCTCTGCGACGTCGACCGGCGGGGGCGGTCCTGGAACGTCTGCGACGGGCTGGTCCGCGTCGCCCCGGGGCGCTTCCCGCGCGACGCCTCCGGCGCGGTCCGGGTGCCGGTCGCCCTCTGGCCGGCCGCGCACCGCTTCGCCGCCGGCCACCGGCTGCGCGTCCAGGTCTCCGGCGGCGCCCACCCGCGCTACGCGCGGAACCCCGGCACCGGCGAACCGCTCGGCACCGCTGTCACGCTTCGTGCTGGCTGGCGGGAAGTCCTGCACGATCCCGAGCATCCTTCGGCCGTGGTGCTGCCGCTCGGGCCGGCCCCGTCCACAGTCGGACGATAGTTCCAGATAGTGCTCTGAGCTGGGTATTTACTGCCCCGTGTGGATATCCTCGGTGCAAGTGCCCGGCGCCGTGCAGCTATCCGGTGGGGCGCGTCCCCGGATCATGCGCCCTCACGGGTTGTGACCGTCGTGCCCTTGCCGGCCCGTCGATCCGGAGGGGAGATCCCATGACGACGGCTCCCGCGAACCTGTTGGCCGTCCGCAACCTGTTGCTCACCTATCTCAACGTCGACAAGAACACCGTACGGGCTCAGGACCTGGAGCCGGCCGAGGTCGGCATCGTCGGCGACCCCGACCACCGGGGCGGATACCACTGCGGCTCCGACCGGGTGGTACGCAACGACTACTCGGTGGTGGAGTCCACCCGGGACTCGTCCGGGCTGACCCTGCACGCGTCCGCCCTGGACGTCGGGATGTTCTCCGTCTCCTCGGGCGGCGCCACCCACGACCTGCGTACCTTCTCGACCTGGTGCGTGTCGCAGTGCGCCGCGGGCGCCGGGGACGCCCACGACCTCCGGGAGATCATCTACTCCCCGGACGGCAGGACGGTGAAGCGCTGGGACCGGCTGGGCAAGCGCACCACCGGCGACAGCAGCCACCTGTTCCACACCCACTTCAGCTTTTTCCGCGACTCCACGAAGGCGGGCCGGGACCAGACCCCGCTGTTCCGTCGCTACCTGACCGCGATCGGCCTGATCGCCCCAGTGAAACCGGAGAACGGCATGGAACAGACCGACAAGCTCATCAGGGACACCGGATACCCGAACCGCACGGTCGGCGACGTCCTGGCCGACCTGGAGAATCTGCGCAACTGGCTGATCTCGCCGGTCAACACCACCGGCCTGGTCAACCCGCCCCAGGCGAACTCGCCGCTGCAGCTGATGCTGGCCATGGCCCGGGCCTGGCCGGCGCTCGTCGCGCAGGTGACCGGGCTGTCCACCAAGGACTTCACCGACGAGCAGCAGATCGTCACCGGGGTGCTCGCCGGGCTGCCTCCGGAGAAGATCGCCGAGGCGATCCCGCCGCAGATCGCCCGGGACGTCGCCGACGAGTTGTCCCGGCGGCTGACCGCCTGACGGGGCCGGCCCGCGGCGAGTGCCGCGCCGCGGTCCCGGACGGAAATCCAGCAACAGGTATTGCGCAACAGCTCTTGCGAATGTCAGGCTCTCCCCATGGAGAAGCCCACCGTCCGGCACGTCACCGACTCCCGCGTCCTCGCCGCGCTCGCCCATCCGCTGCGGCGCCGCCTCATGGACGTCCTCAAGGTGTACGGCTCGTCCACCGTCGGCCAGCTCGCCGAGCGCACCGGCCAGGCGCCGGCCAACGTCAGCCACCACCTCAAGGTGCTGGCCGCAGCCGACCTGGTGCTGGAGGCGCCCGAACTGGCCCGGGACCGCCGGGAACGCTGGTGGCGGCTCCGCGACCGGGGGGTGCGCTGGTCCAACACCGAGTTCGACGCCGACCCTGCCGCCCGGGCGGTGGCCGACGCGGCCAGCTCGCTGAACCTCGACCGGCACGTCGCCCTGGTCCGGGCCTGGCACGCCGCCCCCGACGAGGCCCACGCCGCCTGGGGCGACGGCCCGTTCAGCACCGACAAGTGGCTGCGGCTGACCCCGGCGGAGCTGCTCCAGCTCAGCCGCGAGGTCACCGAACTGCTCGACCGCTGGGCCGACCGTCCCGTCCCCGACGACGGGCAGCGGCGCGAGCCCGTCTTCCTGTTCGCGCACGGCGTCCCGGGCCAGCCGTGACCGCCCCCGTCCGCACGGACGCCCCCGCCACCGCTTCCCGGCCACCCGGCGGCCTGCTCCGGCACCGCGACTTCCGGCTGCTCTGGGCCGGGCAGACGGTCAGCGCCGTCGGCAGCAACGTGACCGCCGTGGCCCTGCCGCTGGTCGCGGTGGCCGTGCTCGACGCGACCACGTTCCAGGTGGCGGTGCTCACGGCGGCGGCCTGGCTGCCCTGGCTGCTCGCCGGCCTGCCGGCGGGCGCGTGGGTCGACCGGGTCCGCCGGCGTCCCGTGATGATCGTCGCCGACCTGGTCTCGGCGGCGCTGTTCGCCAGCGTCCCGGTGGCCGCCCTGCTCGACCTGCTCACCGTCGGCCAGCTCCTGGTCGTCGCGCTCGGCGCGGGGCTGGCCCGGGTGTTCTTCGAGACCGCCGACCAGGTCTACCTGCCCACCCTGCTGCGTCCCGAGCAGGTGCCGGAGGGCAACGCCAAGCTGCACGCCACCCAGACCGCGAGCTACCTCGTCGGTCCCGGTCTGGCCGGCCTCATCGCCCAGCTCGCCGGCGCGGTGACCGCCGTCCTGCTCGACGCGGTCAGCTTCCTGGTCTCCGCCGTCTGCCTGAGCCGCATCCGGGCGGCCGAGCCCCGCCCGCAACGCCCCGAGGGATCGCCGTCACTGCGCCGGGAGGTGGCCGACGGGCTGCGCTTCGTGGCCCGCGACCCGTACCTGCGGGTGCTGACCGTCTTCGGCGCGGCGAGCAACATCGGCCTCAGCGGCTACCAGGCCGTGCTGGTGGTCTTCCTGGTCCGCTCCGCCGGGCTGCCCGCTGGGCTCGTCGGACTGCTGATCGGACTGGCCAGCGTGGGCGGGCTGATCGGCGCCGCGCTGGCCACCGGGCTCGCCCGGCGGCTCGGCTCGGCCCGCGCCCTGCTCGTCGCGGGCGCGCTCGCCGGACCTCCGGCGCTGCTCATCCCGCTGGCCGGCTCCGGCGGCCGGGTGGCCTGGCTGGTGCTCGGCGGCGCGCTGGTCAGCCTGGGCGTCGCCGTGGGCAACGTGGTGAAGGCCAGCTTCCGGCAGACGTACACGCCGCACGGGCTGCTCGGGCGGGTGACCGTGAGCATGCAGCTGCTCAACTACGGCACCATCCCGCTCGCCGCCCTGCTGGCCGGCGCGCTGGGCGCCGCGTGGGGGCCGGCCGGGGCGATCACGGTGATGACCGCCTGGCTCGCGCTGACCCCGCTCATCCTGCTGGTCGGGCCGCTGCGGCGGCGCCGGGACCTGCCGGCGGCGCCGGCCTGAGAATGCGCTGCGGCGGCGGTCGGGCAACCGACCGCCGCCACCGGCACGAAGCTACATCGGACGGACGTTGTCCGCCTGCGGACCCTTCTGCCCCTGGGTCACCTCGAACTCGACCTTCTGGCCCTCGTTCAGCTCGCGGTAGCCGCTGGATTGGATGGCCGAGTAGTGGACGAACACGTCCGGACCCCCGCCGTCCTGCTCGATGAAGCCGAAGCCCTTTTCCGCGTTGAACCACTTGACCGTGCCGGTTGCCATGCGTCTCTCCCTGTTCAATGCGGGTGAGCACCGGTCGCAGCCGGTGATCGCCCTGTACCTTCCCGACAGTAACCGCCCGAACCGCGATCCGCTGGCGGAAGTGCCGGTGTGGCTCACGAATTCGCCGCGGGCGGGAAAATCCCTCCGGTCCGGGGCGGTGGGGGGGCATGCTTGCCCCGGTGAGCACAACCACGCCGCTGGCCGACCTGGAACGGGAGATCGCGGTGCCCGGCGACGGGCTGGACCGGCTCCGGCTGGTCGCCGCGCCGTACGTGCCGGAGGTGCGGCTGCACCTCGCCGAGGACGCCATCCTCTGGTGGGCCCGGATGGAGGCGGCGGCCGGCCGGTCGCTGCCGCCGCCGTACTGGGCCTCGGTCTGGGCCGGAGGGCAGGCGCTCGCCCGGCACCTGCTCGACCACCCCGAACTGGCCGCCGGGCGGCGGGTGCTCGACCTGGCGGCCGGTTCCGGGCTGGTCGCCATCGCCGCCGCGCTCGCCGGCGCCGACCGGGTGGTCGCCAACGACGTCGACCCGTGGGCCGTGGCGGCCGTGACGGTCAACGCCCGGGCCAACCGGGTGAGCGTGGCCGCCACCGGGGACGACCTGCTCGACGGCACCGCCACCGCCGACCTCGTGCTGGCCGGTGACGTCCTCTACGACGCCGCGCTGGCCGCGCGGGTGCTGCCGTACCTGCAACGGGCCGCCGACCGGGGCGTGCAGGTGCTCGTCGGCGACCCGGACCGCGGACACCTCCCGCCCGACCGGCTGGAGCTGGTGGCGGCCTACCCGGTGCCCGTCACCGAGCCCTCGGTCGACTCCCCGGTCCGCCGGGTCCAGGTGCTCCGCCCCCGCTGACCCCTCAGGGATCATCCGGATCCGGACTCGGGGGCCGGTGGGGGATCAAACCGGATGTGCCGGCTCGCCCCGGGGCCCTAGCGTACGGAGCATGACGGATCTGCTGGCCCAGGTCGGGGAGCTGCCCACCACCCTGCTGATGGGGATTCTCGGCATGGTGATGCTCGCCGACGCCGTACCCCTGCTCGGGGTGCTGGTGCCCGGCGACGCCGCGGTCCTCGCCGCGGTCGGCGCGGGCCGGCCGGCGACCGGCCTGGCGACCGTCGTGGCGGTGGTGGCCGGGTGCCTCGCCGGCTGGTCGTTGACCTTTTTGGCCGGGCGGCACTGGGGCGAGCGGCTGCGTTACAGCCGGCTGGGTGACTGGATCGGCGAGCCGCGCTGGGCGGCGGCGGAGGCGCTGCTGCGCCGTGGCGGCGGCCGGATGGTGCTGGTGGCGCCGTTCCTGCCGGTGTTCAACGCGCTGCTGCCGCTGGCCGCCGGGGGGCTGCGGATGTCCTACCGGCGGTTCGCGGTCAGCGCGACGCTCGGCGCGACGCTCTGGGCCGGCCTCTACGTGACCCTCGGCATCACGGCGCGGGCGCTGACCGGGCTGCTGCCCGGTGCGCCCGACCCGACCGTGCTCACCATGGCGGTCGGCCTGCTGCTCGCCGGCCCGGTGCTGCTCGGCACCCGGCACCGGCTCCGCGCGCTGACCGCCGCGCAGGCGAGCTGAGCGGGCCGGCCGGGCCGGCCCGCCACGCTCACCAGCCGCGGGACCGCCACTGCGGCAGCGCGGGGCGCTCCGCGCCGAGGGTGCTGTCCTTGCCGTGGCCCGGGTAGAACCACGTCTCGTCCGGCAGCCGGTCGAAGAGCTTGTGCTCGACGTCGTCGAGGAGCTGGCCGAACCGCTCCGGGTCCTGGTCGGTGTTGCCGACCCCGCCGGGGAACAGCGAGTCGCCCGTGAACAGGTGCGGGACGCCGGACGGGTCCCGGTAGAGCAGCGCGATCGAGCCGGGCGTGTGCCCCTTGAGGTGGATCACCTCCAGGGCGCAGTCGCCGACCGGGACCGTGTCGCCCTCGCGCAGCGGCTCGGCGTCGATCGGCAGCCCCTCGGCGTCGTCGGCGTGCACCAGCGGGCGGGCGCCGGTCTTGGCGACCACCTCCTCCAGGGCGACCCAGTGGTCCATGTGCCGGTGGGTCGTGACGACCGTGGCCAGGCCGCCGTCGCCGACCAGGTCGAGCAGGCGGGGCGCCTCGTTCGCGGCGTCGATCAGCACCTGATCGCCGGTCTCCCGGCAGCGCAGCAGGTAGGCGTTGTTGTCCATCGGGCCCACCGACACCTTGGTGATGGTGAGCTTGTCGAGGTCGCGTACGGCCGGCGCACCGCCGGGCGTGACGTCTCCGGTGTAGGTCATGACGGGGTTCAGATCCAATCCGGTGGAGTCGGCAGGGGACCGTCGGGAGTGACGCTGAGCATCTCGCCCGCGCTGCGGCCGGTCAGCCAGGCGGCGAGTTCCGGCGCGGGGCCGGTGACGGTGGGCGCCCCGGCGGGGTCACCCACGACGAGTTCGTGCCGGACGCCGTCGAAGCGCAGCACCATGGCCGGCGCCTCCGGGTCGTCGGCCAGACCGGCGACCACCTCGTGCAGCAGCCGCTGGGCGAACGCGTCCGGCCAGTCGGCCGGCCGGTAGCCGGCGCCCAGGTCGACGTGGTGCACCTCGACCTCGCGCAGCCGGCCCCACACCAGCATGGCCGCCGGCCACGGGCCGCGCCGGGTCTGCACGGTGGCCCCCCAGGCCTCCACGGGCATCTCGGCGACCGCTGCCGTGAACCGCTGCGAGCTGCGGCGCAGGTCGTCCATGAGGTCGGCCGGCCCCCGGCCGGCGCCGGCCTCGATGCCGGCGGCCCGGGCCTCGGGGCTGGCGTACATCGGGATCGCCTCGCCGGTGCGGGCGGCGGTCAGCAGGTTGACGAACCCGTCGGCGTTGCGGGCCAGGTGGGTCAGGACGTGCCCGCGCGTCCAGCCCGGCAGGAGGGACGGTGCGGCGGTGTCGGCGGCGCCCAGGGTGGCCACGGTGCGCAGCAGCCGGCCGGTCGCCTCGTCCAGCTCGCCGGTCAGCAGGAGGGGGTCGCTCGTCACGTCTTGGACCCTAGCGGTAGCGCGCCGTCGCGTCGCCGGGGAAATGGCTTTCGGCGCGTCGGCGCAGCACCTACCGTCGGGGCCGACGACTTCGGGTCGCGGCGTCGGACGCGCCGGGCCGGCGTCGTCGCAGGACGCGGGCACCGGGAGTCGGAGCGGAGGTGGTGAGCATGCCGGTCGCAGCACGCGTGTTCCGCCACGAACCCCCTCGACACCGATGAGGACACATGACCATCGACCTGACCGCCCTCGGCTGGGACGCCGAACGGGCGGCGTACCTGAATCCACGCACCGACCGCCGACCGGGCCGCGTGGCCCGCGTCGACCGTGGCGTCTGCACGGTGCTCCGCCCGGAGGGGCCCGTCCGGGCCAGCCTGGGCGGCGCCGTGCTGGCCGCCGCCGCCCGTGACCTGACGGCGCTGCCCTGCGCCGGTGACTGGGTGCTGCTGGCCACCTGGCCGGACGGCCCGGTCACGGTGGAGACCGTGCTGCCCCGCCGCACCGCGCTGGTCCGGCGCACCGCCGGCAAGGACGCCAGCGGCCAGGTGCTGGCCGCCAACCTCGACGCCGCCGCGGTGGTCGAGCCGGTGCACCCCGCGCCGGACGCCGCCCGCATCGAGCGGCTGCTCTCCCTGGGGCATGAGTCCGGCGCGGAGCCGCTCGTCGTGCTCACCAAGGCCGACCTGGCCCCCGACCCGGGGGCCGTGGCCCGGCAGCTCGCCGCCCTGGCGCCCGGGGTGCCGGTGCTGCCGGTCAGCGCCGAGCGCGGCACCGGGCTGGACCCGCTGCGCCGGTACGTCGCGCCCGGGCGCACCCTCGGCCTGCTCGGCCCCTCCGGCGCGGGCAAGTCGAGCCTGGTCAACGCGCTGGCCGGGGCCGACGTGATGCGCACCCAGGCGATCCGGCGCTCCGACGGCAAGGGCCGGCACACCACCACCTGGCGGGCGCTGGTGCCGATCCCCGGCGGGGGAGCGGTGCTGGACACACCGGGCGTACGGGCGGTCGGCCTGCTGGACGGCTCGGCCGGCCTGGACCGGGCGTTCGCCGACATCGCCGAGCTGGCCGCCGGCTGCCGGTACGCCGACTGCGCCCACGAGGCCGAGCCGGCGTGCGCGGTGCGGGCCGCCCTGGACAGCGGCGAACTGCCCGTCCGGCGCTGGGAGAACTGGCGCCGGCTCCAGCGCGAGGTGGCGTACGAGAGCCGGCGCCGGGAGGTGCGGCTGGCCGCCGAGCGCCGGGGGAGCTGGCGGGGCGGCCGGCGGCGGACCGGGCGTCCGGCGACCCCGCCCGGTCCCGGGGCACTCTAGGGGGTGCGCGGCGGTCGGGTGGGGCGGCGTCGTTCCCGCCCGACCGCGCTGACCTGGGGGAATGTCCGCGCGACGGAAGTTGTCATACCTCGGGGCTAGAGTTGCCGAGGCGTCTTCCCTGCGCCTCGACGACCCTCGAAAACCGCCCAGACCTCGTGTCGGGCGGACAGATCCGCCTCACCATCTTCTTCCGGGAGCACACGCACCGTGGCCGACCGACTGATCATCCGTGGCGCGCGCGAGCACAACCTGCGTGACGTCAGTCTCGACCTGCCCCGGGACGCCCTGATCGTCTTCACCGGGCTCTCCGGTTCGGGCAAGTCGAGCCTGGCGTTCGACACCATCTTCGCCGAGGGGCAGCGCCGCTACGTCGAGTCGCTCTCGTCGTACGCCCGGCAGTTCCTCGGCCAGATGGACAAGCCCGACGTCGACTTCATCGAGGGCCTCAGCCCCGCGGTCTCGATCGACCAGAAGTCCACCTCGCGCAACCCGCGATCCACCGTCGGCACCATCACCGAGGTCTACGACTACCTCCGCCTGCTCTTCGCCCGCATCGGCGAGCCGCACTGCCCGATCTGCGGCGAGCGCATCTCCAAGCAGAGCCCGCAGCAGATCGTCGACCGGGTGCTGGCCATGGCCGAGGGCACCCGGTTCATGGTGCTCGCCCCGGTCGTGCGCGGCCGCAAGGGCGAATACGTCGACCTCTTCGCCGAGCTCCAGGCCAAGGGCTACGCCCGGGCCCGGGTCGACGGCGTGGTGCACCCGCTCACCGAGCCGCCGAAGCTCAAGAAGCAGGAGAAACACACCATCGAGGTGGTCATCGACCGGCTCAGCGTCAAGCCCAGCGCCAAGCAGCGGCTGACCGACTCGGTCGAGGCGGCGCTCGGCCTCTCCGGCGGCCTGGTGCTGCTCGACTTCGTCGACCTGGCCGAGGACGACCCGGCCCGGGAGCGCCGCTACTCCGAGCACCTGGCCTGCCCCAACGACCACCCCCTCGCGATCGAGGACCTGGAGCCCCGGGTCTTCTCCTTCAACGCGCCCTACGGCGCCTGCCCGGAGTGCACCGGCCTGGGCACGAAGAAGGAGGTCGACCCGGAGCTGGTCATCCCCGACCCGGAGCGCACCCTGCGCGAGGGCGCCATTCAGCCCTGGGCCACCGGGCACAACCTGGAATACTTCCTGCGCCTGCTGGAGGCGCTCGGTGAGGCCGAGCACTTCGACGTGGACACCCCGTGGCGGGCGCTGCCGTCCCGGGCGCAGAAGACGATCCTGCACGGCTCCGACGACCAGGTGCACGTCCGCTACCGCAACAAGTACGGCCGCGAGCGCTCCTACTACACCGGCTTCGAGGGCGTGGTGCAGTGGATCGAGCGCCGGCACACCGACACCGAGTCGGAGTGGTCGCGGGACAAGTACGAGGGCTACATGCGCGACGTGCCCTGCGCGGCCTGCGGCGGCACCCGGCTCAAGCCCGAGGTGCTCGCGGTCACCCTGGCCGGCAAGAGCATCGCCGAGGTCTGCAACCTCTCCGTCGGTGAGGCCGCCGACCTGCTCGCCGGCATCGAGTTGAGCGACCGGCAGAAGATGATCGCCGAGCGGGTGCTCAAGGAGATCAACGCCCGGCTGAAGTTCCTGCTCGACGTCGGGCTGGACTACCTCTCGCTGGACCGCCCGGCCGGCACCCTCTCCGGCGGCGAGGCGCAGCGCATCCGGCTCGCCACCCAGATCGGCTCCGGCCTGGTCGGCGTGCTCTACGTGCTGGACGAGCCGTCCATCGGCCTGCATCAGCGCGACAACCATCGGCTGATCGAGACGCTGCTGCGGCTGCGCGGGCTGGGCAACACGCTGATCGTGGTCGAGCACGACGAGGACACCATCCGGGTCGCCGACTGGATCGTCGACATCGGCCCGGGCGCCGGCGAGCACGGCGGCAAGATCGTGCACAGCGGGTCCGTGCCGGCCCTGCTGGAGAACGAGGAGTCGGTCACCGGGGCGTACCTGTCGGGGCGTAAGCAGATCCCGACGCCGGTCATCCGCCGGCCGCAGACCCCGGGCCGCGAGCTGGTGGTGCACGGGGCGCGCGAGCACAACCTGCGCAACCTCACCGTGGGCTTCCCGCTCGGCCAGCTCATCGCGGTCACCGGGGTGAGCGGCTCCGGCAAGTCGACGCTGGTCAACGACATCCTGCACGCGGTGCTGGCCAACCAGATCAACGGCGCCCGGTTGGTCCCCGGCCGGCACACCCGCATCACCGGTCTGGAGCACGTCGACAAGGTCGTCGGCGTCGACCAGTCGCCGATCGGCCGCACCCCGCGCTCCAACCCGGCCACCTACACCGGGGTCTGGGACCACATCCGCAAGCTCTTCGCCGAGACCACCGAGGCCAAGGTCCGGGGGTACGGGCCGGGCCGGTTCTCGTTCAACGTCAAGGGCGGGCGCTGCGAGGCCTGTTCCGGTGACGGCACGATCAAGATCGAGATGAATTTCCTCCCGGACGTCTACGTCCCCTGCGAGGTCTGCAAGGGCGCCCGCTACAACCGGGAGACCCTGGAGGTGCACTACAAGGGCAAGACGGTCGCCGAGGTCCTGGACATGCCGATCGAGGAGGCCGCCGAGTTCTTCTCGGCCATCCCGGCCATCCACCGGCACCTCAAGACCCTGGTCGACGTCGGTCTCGGCTACGTGCGCCTCGGCCAGCCCGCGCCGACCCTGTCCGGGGGCGAGGCGCAGCGCGTCAAGCTCGCGTCCGAGCTGCAGAAGCGCTCCACCGGCCGCACGGTCTACGTGCTCGACGAGCCCACCACCGGCCTGCACTTCGAGGACATCCGCAAGCTGCTGATGGTGCTCGAGGGCCTGGTCGAGAAGGGCAACACGGTGATCACCATCGAGCACAACCTCGACGTGATCAAGTCCGCCGACTGGATCATCGACATGGGCCCGGAGGGCGGGCACCGGGGCGGCACGGTGCTCGCCACCGGCACGCCGGAGGAGGTCGCCGAGGTGCCGGAGAGTCACACCGGCCAGTTCCTGCGGCCGATCCTCAAGCTCGACGGCGCGGCCAAGGGCGCCAAGGCGGCCACCACCCGGGCGGCCAAGGCCAACGGCGGCGCGACGAAGTCACGCGCTCGGAAGGTGCCGGCCGGGGCGCGCTGAGCGAGGCGTACGACGGGCGGGCCGGGGTGAACCTGGCCCGCCCGATCTCTGCTCGGATATCCGTTTGGTGACGTGTGAGTATGAACCGTGCGGCACCCTGGTCCGTGTTCCGTAGTGTGGCCCCGGATCATGACGGGTGGCCACAGCCGAGAGAGAGGCCGGACATGAGTGATGATCAGGTGCTGACCGGGCCGGGTACGCAGACGCGCCGGGCCCTGCTCGCGGGCGCCGGCGCGGTCGGCGCCGCCGTGGTGCTGGCGGGCTGCGGCGGCGACGACGGATCCGGCTCGGGAGCGCCCGCGCCGACCAGCGGCGGCCCGGGCGCCACCGGCGCCGGTGACGCCGAGGGCGGCGACCGGGACAGCACCGGCCCGCTCGCCCGGACCACCGACATCCCGGTCGGCGGCGGAGCGGTCTTCGCCAGCAAGGGCGTCGTGATCACCCAGCCCGAGGCCGGCCAGTTCAAGGCCTTCGACCCGATCTGCACCCACCAGGGCTGCCCGGTGTCGAACGTCGACGGCGGCACCATCAACTGCACCTGCCACAACAGCCGGTTCTCGATCACCGACGGCTCGGTGAAGCAGGGCCCGGCGACCAGGGCGCTCGCGCCCAAGAACATCAAGGTCACCGGCGAGCAGATCACCCTGGCCTGACCGGCCCGGCACGTCCCGCGTCCCCCGCCCGCCGCCCCGGTGGTGGGGGACGCGCGGCGACGGCCGGGTGTCGGGGGTGCGGACTAGGCTTGGCGCGTGGCTGACCCCTCGACCTACCGTCCCGCGCCTGGCACCATCCCGGAGTCCCCAGGGGTCTACCGCTTCCGCGACGGCACCGGCCGCGTGATCTACGTGGGCAAGGCGCGCAACCTGCGCAGCCGGCTCAACTCCTACTTCGCCGACCCGGTCAACCTGCACCAGCGCACCCGGCAGATGGTCTTCACGGCCGAGTCGGTGGACTGGATCACGGTGGCCACCGAGGTCGAGGCGCTCCAGCAGGAATACACCTGGATCAAGCAGTACGACCCGAGGTTCAACGTCCGCTACCGCGACGACAAGTCGTACCCCTACCTGGCGGTGACCCTCGACGAGGAATACCCGCGCCTGCAGGTGATGCGCGGCGCCAAGCGCAAGGGGGTGCGCTACTTCGGGCCCTACTCGCACGCCTGGGCCATCCGCGAGACGCTCGACCTGCTGCTCCGCGTCTTCCCGGCGCGGACCTGCTCCTCCGGGGTGTTCAAGCGGGCCGGCCAGGTCGGCCGCCCGTGCCTGCTCGGCTATATCGGCAAGTGCTCCGCGCCCTGCGTCGGCAGCGTCACCGCCGAGGGGCACCGGGAGATCGTCAACGGCTTCTGCGACTTCATGGCGGGCCGCACCGACACCATGGTGCGCCGGCTGGAGAAGGAGATGCTGGAGGCCAGCGAGCAGCTGGAGTTCGAGCGGGCCGCGCGGCTGCGCGACGACGTGGCGGCGCTGCGCCGAGCCATGGAGAAGCAGACCGTGGTGCTCGGCGACGGCACCGACGCCGACGTGGTGGCCTTCGCCGACGACCCGCTCGAAGCAGCGGTCCAGGTCTTCCACGTACGCGACGGCCGGGTGCGCGGCCAGCGCGGCTGGGTGGTGGAGAAGACCGAGGAGCTGACCACCGGCGACCTCGTGCACCACTTCTGCACCCAGGTCTACGGCGGCGAGCAGGGCGAGGCCGACGTCCCCCGCGAGCTGCTCGTCCCCGAGCTGCCCGGCGACGTCGACGCGCTCGCCGACTGGCTCTCCACCCGGCGGGGCAGCCGGGTGTCGCTGCGGGTGCCGCAGCGCGGCGACAAGCGGTCGCTGCTGGAGACCGTCGAGCGCAACGCCAAGGACGCGCTCGCCCGGCACAAGCTCAAGCGGGCCGGCGACCTGACCACCCGCAGCCAGGCCCTCGACGAGATCGCCGAATCGCTCGGCATGCGCACCTCCCCGCTGCGCATCGAGTGCTTCGACGTCTCGCAGATCCAGGGCACCGACGTGGTGGCCAGCATGGTCGTCTTCGAGGACGGCCTGCCCCGCAAGAGCGAGTACCGCCGGTTCATCGTGCGCGGCGCCACCGACGACCTCTCTGCCATGTCCGAGGTGCTGCGCCGGCGCTTCGCCCGCTACCTCGACGCCCGCGCCGAGACCGGCGAGATCGGCGAGGAGACCGCCGGCGACCCCGACCGGCCCGGCATCGACCCGACCACCGGGCGACCGCGGAAGTTCGCGTACCCGCCGCAGCTGGTCGTCGTCGACGGCGGCCCGCCGCAGGTGGCGGCCGCCGCGCAGGCCCTCGCCGAGCTGGGCATCGACGACGTGGCGCTCTGCGGGCTGGCCAAGCGGCTGGAGGAGGTCTGGCTGCCCGACGACGAGTTCCCGGTGATCCTGCCGCGCACCTCCGAGGCGCTCTACCTGCTCCAGCGGGTACGCGACGAGGCCCACCGCTTCGCCATCACCTTCCACCGCCAGCGCCGCTCGAAGCGGATGACCGAGTCGGCGCTGGACAACATCCCCGGCCTTGGCGAGGTCCGCCGCAAGGCCCTGCTGCGGCACTTCGGCTCGCTGAAGCGGCTGAGCGCGGCGACGGTGGAGGAGATCACCGAGGTGCCGGGCGTGGGGAAGCGGACGGCCGAGGCGATCCTGGCCGCCCTCGACGAAGGCGTCCAACGCACCCCCAGCGCCTGACCCGTCGGCGGTTTCGGCACGTCGCACCCTCCACGCCGCTTCGTCACCCGAACACCGCCGGCGCTTCCTCCCGGCTGCCCGGCTGCCCGGCGGCCCTCGGTGGAACGGTATGGGTGTCTTGCGGCCCCGGAGACTTCCATGACGTCCCACCCACCGAGCCGCGTTCCGACCGGGCGCGAGGTGGTCGGGCGGATATGTCCGTTACTCCCGCGCCTTGGGCGATGCGCACTGCCGTGGACGCCTCGGTCCGTCGGTGTTGACCAAGGAGTTTGCGTCGGGATTCGGCCGGATGGCGACGCAAACTCCTTGATCGACGCGGCTGGTCGCCGGCCAGTGGTCCCGCCGGCCCCGGGTCCTGCCGGTCCGCCGGCTCCGTGGGCCCTTGAGGCACCGCGGGGCTCGCCCCACCTGGTCGTCTGCGGATCTTGGAGAGTTGTTGTTCGCTGTGAACGGCAACTATCCAAGATCCGCGCGGTCGGCTTGGGTGACGTGGGGTGTGTGTCCGGTTTGTGGTGACACGTTCGGGTGCGGTGTCTGGTTTCGGCCGGGTGGTCGGCGTCACCGGCTCGGCGGAATCATGCCGGGGGTGGGGTCGTTGTATATGGCAGACCGCGCAGCAGCCCGCCCCCAGGCGAGGTAGTGCCGGTCGGAATGGCTGGCCCCGGCCGGTCGTTACATCCCCTGGGCCGCGCACCACCGGCCCGAGCCGGCAGAGAGCGGGGAATGGCCCCCGGCCGCCGGTCGTTACATCCCCCGGACCGCGAAGGTCCGAGCCGGCAGAGAGCGGGGAATGACCCCCGGCCGCCGGTCGTTACATCCCCCGGGACATCGGATCAGGCCGAGGGAATCCTTCCCCGCCGCCGGTGGTTACATCCCCGGGACCGCCCGAGCAGGTCGCTGATCGCCGGGCACCTTCACAGACTTTCCCCCGCGGCACCCGCACCCCCCCTTGCGTGCTGCGAAACCCCCGATTGGAAGGCGTGATTCATCATGCGTACCAACACCATGCTGCGTAACACCGTTCTGACCGCTGCCGGTATCGCCGCGACCGCCGGTGGGATCGCCGGCCCCGCGATCGCCGCCCAGGCCACCCCGGCCGAGAAGACCGCCCACGTGGCCACCGACCGTAAGGGTCACGGCGAGCGGGAGCTGAACGTCCGCTACGAGGCCCAGCCGAACTTCTACTACTGCGGCCCGGCCGCCACCCGCAACGCC